>CACZQV010000043.1 GCA_902783435.1 uncultured Erysipelotrichaceae bacterium
ACTTTTAGTGGATTTATTGATGCTATTAGAGATAAAAAATGGGTAATGTTTGTAATACTTAGAGATGCTACTGGTAAAGTACAAATGACTATTGAAAAGAGTGAAGAAGCTAATGCTCCATTACTAGAAATTATGTCTAATGCTAAAGTTGAATCTACTATTAAAGTTACTGGTAAATTAGTTTCTAATGAAGCAGTAAAATTAGGTGGAGTAGAAATTATTCCAAGTAATATTGAAATTACTAGTGTTGCAGAAGATTTACCATTTGATTTTAATAATTTAGATGGTGTTAATATTGATACTAGAATGGATTATAAATGGATAGATATGAGAAATCCAAGAAATACTTTAATTAGACAAGTAGAATCTTGTATGACTAAAGCTATGAGAGATTATTTATATAGTAATAACTTTACTGAAATTCATACACCTAAATTAATTGGAGCAGCAAGTGAATCTGGAAGTGAAGTATTTAAAGTAGAATATTTTGGTAGTGATGCATATCTTGCTCAATCAGATCAATTCTATAAACAAATGGCTTTAGCTGGTGGACTTGATAGAGTATTTGAAGTAGGACCAGTATTTAGAGCAGAAAATTCTAATACAAATAGACATGCTACTGAATTTACTGGATTCGATTTAGAATTTGCTTATATTGATTCTTATGAAGATGTTATGAGTTTAGAAGAAGATTTACTTATAGCTGGTTTAACTGCAGTTAAAGAGCAATATGGAGATAAAATAGAAGAGGTATTTGGTCGTGAAGTAATTATTCCTACTAAGCCATTCCCTAGAATGAAATTAAAAGATTTATATGAAGAATTACATGAAAGATATGGATTTGATATTCCTAAAGAAGATGTAGGAGATATGAATGCAGAAGCTGAAAAACTTACATATAAATTAGCTCAAGAAAAATTTAATTCAGAATTTATGTTTATTGTAGATTATGCCGCTACTAAGAGACCTTTCTATCATATGAGAGATGAAAACGGTAAACTACAAGGATATGATTTAATTTGGAGAGGTACTGAAATTACTAGTGGAGCACAACGTGAACATAGATATGAAGAATTAGTTAAGAATGCAGCTGAAAAAGGATTAGGAAAAGATGTTGAATTCTACCTACAATTCTTTAAATATGGATGTCCTCCACATGGTGGATTTGGTATTGGATTAGATAGAATTACTATGTTACTTCTAGGACTTTCTAGTATTAAAGAAACTCAATTCTTATTTAGAGGTCCTAATAGATTAAATCCTTAATGTAAAAATATGTAAATAGAAAAAAGACATTATTATAAATATTGTCTTTTTTTTTATGATTTTTTATAATTAAAATAGAGGTGTCGTATATGAGAAAAAGAAGAAAAAAGAAAAGTAATTTATTCTTACTTCTATTATTAGTAATATGTGTAAGTATAGGTTATGCGTTAGTATCCACAACACTTAATATTACCGGTATAGCAGGTATTAATAAAAATACTTGGGATATACATTGGGATAGTGAAAGTGTAGTAGTATCTAATGGTAGTGTTAGTGCTACTAAACCAATTGTTTCTGGTACTAATGATGATACTGTTACATTTAGTGCTGATTTGGAATTACCAGGAGATTTTTTTGAATTTACAGTAGATGCGGTAAATGAAGGTACTGTAGATGGTGAAATAACAATAAAATCTAAGGGTATATATAATGTAAATGATGAAGAGTTGACTGGTGATAATCTACCAAGTTATATTAATTATACAGTTACTTATGCAGATAATGGTCTTGAACCATCTATTGGAGATATATTAGAAAAAAGAATAGATGAAAATACTCCTACTGCTAGAACTTATAAAGTAAGAGTAGAAATTGATCCGGATACTGAAGTATTACCTAGTAGTGATACTACGTATAAATTTAAATATACAGTTACTTATGAACAACATAAGGAATCTACTCCTACTGGACCTTATACAGTTAATTTTAATCCAAATGGAGGTACAGTAGATACTACATCAAAAGAGGTAGAAGCAAATGAAAAAATTGGTGAATTACCTGTTGCTGAAAAAGAAAATCAAGGATTTAGAGGTTGGTATACTGAAATTGATGGTGGAGAGAGACTTGGTAATAAATATATTGTTAATAAGAATCAAACAGTATATGCACATTGGAATGATATTCAAGCAAAATTTGATATAGGTAAAAATGTTAATGCTAAGTTTAAAGGATTAGCTGGAGATGACGTTAGTGGTGATTACCCATGGGGTGTTTATGATACCAATATAACAGCAGTTAAACGTGCTTCTAGTGCACCAGAGACAGGTACAATAACAGAAATAGTATCTGCTCCTGATAGTCCATCTGAAATCTATGCATGGTTTGATAATGGAACAATCTATTGGTGGAGTGAAGCAGGATCAGAATTCTTAAATGAAGATGCTTCAAATATGTTTAATAACATGAGTGCTCTAGTTGAATTTGAACCAACATTTGATACTTCTTTAACTACTAACATGAGTTATATGCTATCATATTGTGGTTTTGAAACTGTAAATGTAAGTACATTTAATACAAGTAATGTTACTAATATGAGTTATATGTTCTATGGTAATAGTAATTTAGTATCATTAGATTTAAGTCATTTTGATACTAGAAAAGTATCTAATATGAATTCTTTAGTTGGCTATAATAATAAGTTAGAAACACTAAATTTAGGTGGATTTAATTTTAGTAGTTATAATCCAGATCAATTAATGACTCAATTATGTGGTTATGGTGATATTAAAATAAAAACATTAATAATGGATGAAGCTGTATTTAATACTAATATGTATGGTACATTCTATGATCTTAAGAATTTAGAAAATATTTCATTAAAGAATGTTGATACAAGTCGTGCTACTACAATGTATAAATTATTCTATAACTGTAGTAAATTAAAATCAGTAGACTTATCAGATTTTGATACAGAAAATGTTACTAATATGAGTCAAATGTTCTATTATTGTCAAGCTTTAGAGGATATTGATTTTGGTCATATTAATACGGGGACTGTTCATGAAATGAATCAAATGTTTTACTATTGTAGTAGTTTAACTTCATTAGATTTAAGTATGTTTGATACTAGTGAAACTTATCAAATGAATTATATGTTCACAAGTTGTAGTAATCTTGAATACTTAAATTTAAGTAATTGGGATTTTAGAAATAATCATGCTTCTAATTTAATGGATACATTATTAGGATCTAATCAAGGAATTAAAACATTAATATTAGATAATACTAAGTATGGTGTATCAATGGATTCAGCATTCTATAGTATGGATAATGTAGAAGAAATTAGTCTTAAGAATGTAGATACTTCTCATGTAGTAAATATGCGTCAATTATTTGGATATAATAGTAAATTAAAAGAATTGGATTTAGGTAGTTTTGATACTAGTAATGTTACTAATATGAGTTATATGTTTGCGGGATGTAGTTCTTTAACTACTATTTCTGTAAGTGATAATTTTGTAGTAGATCAAGTTACTACTGATGAAAATATGTTTGATGATAATTATGTACTTGAAGGTGGTCAAGGTACTCCATATACTTCAGCACATAAGTTAAAGGATTATGCACATTATGATCATGGTGATAGTGATCCTGGTTATTTCGATAGAAGAGAAGGAACTACTTATACAGTTACATTAGATGCTAATGGTGGTGCTGTATCTCCTGCAAGTATATCTGTTAGAAAAGGTAGAAAAGTTGGTGAACTTCCAACTCCTACTTGGAAAAATCATATATTCTTAGGATGGCAATTAGTAACTCCTGAAGTAACTCCAGTAGATTCTAATTATAGAGTTAATAGTAATGTTACTTTTGTAGCTACTTGGAGAGAAGCTGAGATATATACAATTACATTTGATGCAAATGGAGGAGTAATTGATCCTAGTGATGTTACTAGACAAGTAGTTGAAGGTGAAGAAATAGGAACTCTACCAGTAGTAACAAGAGAAAATTGGTATTTGGATTATTGGTATGTAGGTATAACAGATAGGACAGTAGTAAATGCTACATATAAACCAACAGGTAATATAACAGTTTATGCGTATTGGAGAGTTGATGTTGATAAGATGCCTTATGAAGATCAACAAGAAGTATTAGAAAATGATACAGCATGTATAGACTTTAAACTTGGTGATACAAGGGGAACTGGTGCTAATAAAGTTAGAGTAGCTAATTGTTCTAAACCATTAGGTTGTAGTTTAGAAAAATATTCACAAACAGCTTGTGGTTTAGTTTATGAATATGTAGATGTTGTTAGCTTTACTTCAATTAATTCGTCTGATACTATCGTAGGTGGATATAAAGATAGTAATATAAGAAGTGTAATACAATCATTAGCTCCTGCTGAAGCAATACCAGTAAAAGTTGTATCTGGATATGATAGATATAATACTCAAAATATTATTACTTACGATAAAGCATATTTATTATCAGGAGTTGAAGTGTTTGGTGGTAATGCTGGTTATAATACAGGTGAACAATATCCACATGATACTACTGAAATGTATACTAGACAATTAGATATATATGCAACTCCAGCTTATAGAGATGGTGGAAAGATTGCTGCTAAACGTTATTATGGAACATTCCCACCTGATTTAAATCCTGGTCATTTCCCAGATCATATAGTACCATGGGCACTTCGTAATGTTGACTATTACAACTCTAATGTCAATGGAATAGGAAAAGGTACATTTGGAAGTGTAACTGCAGGAAGCATACCAGAATATAGAGATTGGAGTGCTACTACATCAATTGGTGTATCCCCAGCATTTAGAATTGGTTAAAAAAGAAGTAGAAATACTTCTTTTTCTTTGATATAATACTAATAGAATAGGGTGATATGTATGGCTGGTAAAAAGAAACTTAAGCAAGCAAATATTAATCGTAATACATCTATCGAAGTTTCTCATACAATTAAAAAAATTAAAGAGAATGAACGTAAATATACTATTATTTTAGTTATATTCTTTATGATTATTATTGGAATAGTAGGTTATAATGTATTAACTATTGATAATGATGAATTATATAGTAATATAAAGACAGCTTCTGCTAATAGTCCTTATTTATCTTTATCATCTACTAATATTACTTTAACTAATAAGAATATTATGAGTGAAAAAAATGGTTTAAAATCTAAGAAATATGCTATTAGTATTATTAATAATACTGATAAAGTAAAACAATATAAAATATATTTCGTATCAGATGACAAAGATATTTGTACATGTGGTAATAAAATATTTAATAAAAAAAGTATTCGTTATTCTATTGATGGAGATGTATTAAGTTTAGATGATGATTTATTTATAGAGGGAATATTAAGAAAAAATGAAAAAAAAGATATAGTATTTAGTATGTGGATAAGTGATGAATTTAAATCTAATGAAGAATTACATTTTCATGGACATTTTATAATAAAATAAAAAGTCATTATTATGACTTTTTTATTTGTTTTATTATTTCTTTTTCATTATTTAAATAAGAAAAATGATTAGAATTTTTAAATATAATTAAATTAGAATTTTTGATTATTTTATTTAGATAGTAGGCATCTTTTATAGGGGTATCTTTATCTTTATCTCCCCATATTATAATTGTTTTTATATTTATATTTTTATAGTATTTAGATAAATTTTCATTAATTATATTTTTAAATGTATTTTTCATAATTATTGGTACATTTAAATAATCATTTGATGAGAATTTATTTATTATTTTTTTATAATATTTATATTGTTTGTTTTTAGGTAGTATTTTTATTAGTAGTTTTAATAGTTTGTATATTTTTTGTTTTAATAATACTTTTATATTTAATCTTTTTATACCTGCGACATCTATTAATATTAGTTTTTTAATTTTAATTTTATATTTACCTAATAGTATAGAAGATATTCTTCCTCCAAAGGAATGAGCTATAATAATTGGGTTTATTATACTATTATCTTTAATGAAATTATTAATTAGATTTGTATAATCATATATGGTTAATTCTTTATTAGGAATGGGACTATTTCCAAATGATGGATAATCTATTATATATATTGTGTATTCTTTTTTTAATTCATTTATTAAGTTATTAAATGTATTTCTAGTATTACCCCATCCTGGAAGTATTAATATAGTTTTAGGATTATTTCCATACTTTTTATAAAATATTGTGATTGAGTTATTTTTATAATACATAAAATCACCTAAAATAGTATATGAAATATGGGAAATATTGTGAAAAATCTTGCTTTTTTTGGTTATTTTTAGTATAATTTAATTAGTCAGAGAGATGTATGCGGAGGACATATAAAACCGACAAATTAACGATACGGGAGTTCGGATCAGCTACTGGTGTTGAATGCCCGCTTGTTTGTGGGAATCCTAAAGGTAGCGTATGAACACCCACCTGATCATGGGATTAGGTTTTATCGTTCGCTTCCGGTGCACTCGTCTGACTTTTTTGTTGCATTTTTTTTTTGTTTATGTTAGAATAACGAATACGAAAAGGAAGACAAATAAATATTCATTGGGGGAGATGAGATACATGTTAATATTACCAATTGTTAACAAGAATCGTGTCATGAATGTTGAAATTAGATTAAAAAATGCATCTAAAGTGAGAAGTAGAATATATTCTGAAGATGTATCTGAAAGTGATATTATAGTAAATAGAGAAAAATTTTCTGATTCATTATTTAAAGAATCAAAAGATGAAGCGGCACCTACAGAATTTATTAGAAGTAGATCAATTCTTCATCCTAGAAATTTTTTAGTAACAACAAAACAAGAAAACGATTCTAATTTATTCGATGTATATGAAGTAGCTCAACCTCCTAGAAAAGTGAATGATAGTTTAGATAAATTATATGGAAAAGCAATCACTGATTTAAGAAAAGAAATACCAGGAGTAAAAAGTAGAGGAAGATATATATCATTTGAAAAATTAGGTTTAGATAAACATTTAACAGAAGATAAAATAGCTTCTTTACAAAGAATAGTTAAAGATGAGAGAGATTCTTCTAGATGGCCTAAACTATTTCAAGAAGCTGGTATTGCTGATTTAGGAGATACAGTAGATTTTATAAATACATTTGAATGTACTTTATTATCTGATACATCTATAGCTGAAGATAGTTTAAAAGATACTATAAAACAATTAGAAGTTATTAATACTAAAGATTATAGAAATTTAAAAAACTATTATAAAATGGCAAAGACAAATACAGATATATATACAAAGATATCTTATATAAATAATATTATTAATGAAAAACCATTAACTTTAATTCATGCAAAACAAGAAGGACGTCAATATATTAAAAAGGACGGAAGAGTTGACTACAACAAAGCAGCATAAGTTTTCTAGATTTGAAAAAATAGTAGGATCTGATAACTTAGATTTACTACAAAATAAAAGTGTACTTATATTAGGAATAGGTGGTGTAGGAGGTTATGTAGCTGAAGCACTTGCGAGAAGTAATGTAGGTACACTTATTTTAGTGGATTTTGATATAGTAGATGAAACTAATATAAATAGACAAATAATTGCATTAAAGTCTACTATTGGTATGAAGAAAGTTGACGTTTTAGAAAGTAGAATTAAAGATATTAATGAAGATTGTAATGTTATTAAAATAGATAAATTTATTGATGATAAAAATTTAGTAGATTTATTTGAATATGATATAGATTATTTTGTAGATGCTTGTGATACTATGACTACTAAAAAGAAAGTTATAGATGAGTGTTTAAAGAGAAAAATAAAGTTTATAACTAGTATGGGAACTGGTAATAAATTAGATCCATCAAAACTAGTTATTACTGATATTAGAAAGACTGTTAATGATCCGTTAGCTAGAATACTTAGAAAGTATATTAAGGATAATAAAATTAATTCTAAGATAGATGTTTTATCATCTACAGAATTACCAGTAAAGACAGGCGATAGAACACCTGGTTCTACTTCTTTTGTGCCTTCTAGCGCAGGACTTTTAATAGCTAGTTATATAATAAGAAAATTTATAAATAGGGGATAAGGAAAATGGAAAAACTTGATGTTATTAAAACATTTTTATATGAAACAATACCAGATATGGTTGATTGTGAATGTAATTTGGATTTTATTAAATTTTTATTTAAGAAAGAAGATATAGAAAAGCTAGAAAATATAGTTATTAACTATAATAATAGTAATAATATAAATGAAGCTAGTAAAATAATGGGGTTTAATTCTATTAATTTATTATATGAAACTAATGAAAATCCTAGTGATACAGTTATTAGAATTAATAATTTTGATGAGTTCTTTGATACTATGACACTTATATTTGATGCATGTGGTGAGAAAAAACAATTAGCTAATGAGTTTATTAGAAGTGTATGGTTAAGAATGGGTGTAGAAGATTTAAATAATGTTGAGATGTTTTTAAAAAGACAATTAGAATTTCTAAAAAATGATACTTGTATTTATTATGATTATTATAGAGATGATAATATATCTATAGCTTGTATTGGTTCTAAAAATCCTGAGTTTTTTGAAACTAATAGTTATGCAAGATTTATAGTAACTGATGATGATTTAAATAAATATAGATTTCCTGTAGTCCATTATGGAATTAGTAAAGAAAATAATAATCCAGTATGTTATGTATATGGAGTACAAAATGCACATACTAAGAATGAAGATATTGAAGAAATAGATAAATTTTTAAAACCAGTAAAAAAAGGTTTAAGAAATAAATATGTATCTAAAGACTTTGTTTTAACTTTAGGTATGTTTTTAGATATGATGTATGAAAGAGGAATAGAGGAAATAAGAATTCCTTTACTTCAAGTTTTTAATTATGAATATCATGAAAAATTATCTACAGTATTAGATCTTTTATATAATGTGTATGATGATGAAGAAAAAGAAAAATTAGAAGATGATTATATTAAAGGTATAAGAAATAAAAAAATAAATGATTACATTGATAAAAAACTTATATATCATAGATTCTTCGGAAAAGAAGATATTATTAGTTATAATAAGACTGAGAGATTTATAAATACATTTATGGTATTAAATGATGTATTTGATAATATAGAAATATGTAATGAACCTTTTATTCAAGGTGATGAATTAATTGTTAAAATAAAAAAGTCTACTAATATAAGAGAAAAATTAAATGAAAAAAATAAAGAGTATTCTAAATAAAGAATACTCTTTTTATTATAATTTTCTATATAATCCTATTGCTTTACCTAATATTGTACATTCTTTTAATATAATAGGTTCCATTGTATCATTTTCAGGTTGTAGTCTAAAATATCCATCTTCTTTATAAAATGTTTTAACTGTTACTTCATTATCAGAATTCATAGCAACTACTGTTTCACCATTTCTAGCGGTATTTCTTCTTTCTACTATTAATATATCTCCATCATATATTCCTACATTGATCATTGATTCTCCACTTACTTTAAGTGTAAATACTTCTTCTTTATTAGGAATAAGATTTGCGGGTAGTGAGAAGTATTCATCTGGAGTTTCAATTGCTTCTATTGGAGTACCTGCAGTTACTTTACCAAGTAATGGTACATCTACAACATTATCATCTTGTTGTAGATATTCATTTGGTACTAATATTTCTAGTGTTCTATTTTTATTATCATCTTTTTTGATGTATCCTTTTTCTTCAAGTTTCTTTAAATGAAAGTGAATTGTGGCAGGAGAAGATAAATTTGCTTCTTCACCAATTTCTCTTACAGTAGGTGGATAACCGTTTTTAGCAACTAATTTTTTTAATGCTTCTAGTATCTTACTTTGTCCTCTGGTTAGTTTTTCCATATAATCACTCCTTCTTATAAATTTATATTAACACTAAAAATGTAAAATGTCAAACAAATGTTTTAATTAGTTATTGACACGAACAGATATTCGATATATACTAGACTTATCAAGAGAAAGGAGAGGATATTTATGATGAATATTGTTAAGAAAGGATTAGTTATATTAGGTATATATGGAATATTTACCGCTTATTTATTATTCGCAAGTAACAGAATTGAAAGACTTGATAATAATGATGATACAGAAATAGTAAATGTCTCATTAAAGTTTAGTGAATAGTATTAATTTATGGTATACTAGTTGTAGGTGATTTAAATGAAAAAGATTATTCTTGTAGATGGTAATAATTTATTATTTAGAAGTTTCTATGCAACTGCATACCAAGGTGTTATCATGAAAAATTCTAAAGGTTTTCCAACTAATGCTTTATATGGCTTTATTAATATGATGAATAAAATAATATCTGAAGAAAAACCTAATTATATATTAGTAGCATTTGATAAAGGAAAAACCTTTAGACATGATAAATATAAAGATTATAAAGCAGGACGTGCTGCAATGCCTGATGAATTAAAACTACAATTTCCTAAAGCTAAAGAAGTACTAGAAACTATGGGTATTAAATACTTTGAAATTGATAATTATGAAGCAGATGACATAATCGGAACTTTAGCTAAAGTAGTAGATGAAGAAGATGAATTTATTGGGACAATAATTAGTAGTGATAAGGACTTACTTCAATTAATAAGTGATGAAATAGACGTTAAGCTATTAAAACAATCTGGTCATATAATGATGGATAAGAATGAGTTTAGAAAGACTTATGGTGTAGATCCTATTAGAATGATAGATTTAAAAGCACTTATGGGAGATTCTTCTGATAATATTCCAGGTGTTAAAGGAATAGGTGAAAAGACTGCGATTAATTTACTTACTAAGTATGGTAGTTTAGATGGAGTATATGAAAATATAGATTCTATTACAGGTAAGACTAAAGAAAAACTAGAATTAGATAAAGAAAATGCTTATAAGAGTTTTGATTTAGCGACAATTTACCGAGAAGTACCTTTAGATTTTACTTTAGATGATTGTGTATATACTGGATATAGACCTGAAGAGTTTAAGAAGGAATTAGAAGAATTAGAGTTTTTCTCACTATTAAAAAAGCTTGATTTTAGTGGAGTAGAAGAAGTAAAAGAAGAGAAGAAGAAAGAAGAAAAGCTTACTATAAAAGATATTAAAGATTTTAAAGAAAAAGAGTTTTCATTTTATTTAGAAACAAGAGGAGAAGTTTATAGTAAGAGTGAAATATTAGGAATGGGTATTTATGATGGAGAGTGTGGATACTTTATTTCAAAAGATGATATTTCAAAATACAAAGATATATTTTCTAGTGATATAGAAAAATATACTTATGATTTAAAAAAGAATATTGTAGTACTTAATAATTTAAATATTAAAATTAATAAATGTAGTTTTGATACTATGATAGGTACATATTTACTTGATTATGTAGTTAAAGACGATATTAGTTTTGTAGCGAGAAGTTTTGATGCGGATTTTCCTAGTTATGAAGATTTATATGGAACTGTTAAACGTCCTAAAGAAGTAGAAGAAGATGTATTAAAAGATATATTAGTTAGAAAAGCTAAGTTTATTTACGAAACAAGAGAAGAAATTCTTAAAAAATTAGAAGAAGATGGAGAGTTAGATTTATTTAATAAAATAGAAATGCCTTTAACTTCTGTACTTGCCGATATGGAGTTAGAAGGTATTAAAGTAGATGTAGATTATTTGTCCTTAGTAGAACAAGAATTAAAGAAAAAAATGGAAGAAGTAGAGAAATCTATTTATAAGAGTGCAGGATGTGAGTTTAATATTATGAGTCCAGCACAACTTGCGAAAGTATTATTTGAAGATTTAGGTATTAAATATCCTAAAAGAGTAAAAGATAATAAGTATTCTACTAGTAAAGATATTTTAGATAAAATTGTATTAGATCATGAAGTAGTACCATTAGTTTTAGAATATCGTACACTAGCTAAATTATATACAAACTATGCAGTAGGTTTAAAAGATGAAGTTAGAGAAGATGGTAGAATACATACTATATTTACTCAAACTTTAACTCGTACTGGAAGACTTTCTAGTATTAGTCCTAATCTTCAAAATATACCAGCACGTTCAGAATACTCTGAACTTATTAGAAAAGCATTTATTCCAGATAGTGATAGTGTATTACTATCAAGTGATTATTCACAAGTAGAGTTAAGAATATTTGCACATATGTCAGGTGAGAAAAATTTAATTCAAGCATTTATTGATAATAAAGATATACATGCGAAGACTGCATCTGATATATTCCATGTTAGTGAAGAAGAAGTTACTAAAAATATGAGACGTAATGCTAAAGCAGTTAATTTTGGTATTTTATATGGAATTAGTAGTTTTGGTTTATCAGAAGATTTAGGAATAAATGTAAAAGATGCAAAGAAGTTTATTGATGATTATTTAGAAACTTATCCTGGAATTCAAGAATATATGGAAAAAGAAAAAGCAGAAGCTTATAAGAATGGTTATGTTAGAACTTTAATGAATCGTAAGAGAGTTATTGAAGAATTAAATAATAAAAATTATATGATTAGAAGTAGTGGAGAGAGAATGGCTCTTAATACTCCTATTCAAGGTACTGCGGCTGATATTTTAAAGAAAGCTATGGTAGAAATATACAACGAATTTAATAAACGTAATTTGAAAAGTAAAATGTTAATCCAAGTACACGATGAATTAGTATTTAATGTATTAAATTCAGAGTTAGAAGAAGTTAAAACTATAGTTAGAGATATAATGGAAAATACATTTAAGTTAGATGTACCATTAAAAGTAGACATAGAATATGGTAATAATTGGTATGAAGCAAAGTAGGTGATGGTATGCCTGAAAAACCAGAAGTAATTACTGTAGTTAATAGTTTAAAGAATCAAATTATTGGTAAAAAAATAGTAGGATGCAATATATATTGGGACAATATTATTGCTTATCCTACTGTTAATGAGTTTAAAAAAGAAATTATTAATGAAGTAATAAGAGATATTACTACTCGTGGTAAATTTATTGTAATGGAACTTAATAAATATTCATTACTTGTACATCTTAGAATGGAAGGTAAGTTTTTCTTTAGAAAAAAAGGAGAACCAATTACTAAGCATGAGCATGTAGAATTAATATTTGATGATAATACTAGTTTTAGATATCATGATACTAGGAAATTTGGTAAGATGTATTTAATTCCTATAGAAGAAACTTATAAAGTTAAACCTTTATCTGAATTAGGATTAGAATATGATGATTCTAATCTTACTAAAGATTATTTATATAATAAAATACATAATAAAAGTTTACCAATAAAAACAGTTTTACTTGATCAAAGTATAATTACTGGAATTGGTAATATTTATGATGATGAAATATTATTTATGAGTGGTATTAATCCTAATAGAAAATCTTGTGATATTACTAAGAATGAATGTGATAAGATAATTAATAATACTCGTGAAGTACTTAATAAAGCTATTAAGTTAGGTGGTACTACAATTAAGTCATTTACATCAAGTGAAGGAGTACATGGGCTTTTTCAAAATGAATTATTAGTTCATGGTAAAAGTGGTAGTTCTTGTCCAGTATGTGGATGTATAATAGAAAAAACAAGAATTGGTGGACGTGGTACTAGTTTTTGTAGTAAATGTCAGAAATAATACTTGAAAAAAATATAGTGTTTATGAGAATGATGTGTTCTTGTTGTGAATCTAGCTCTTATGAGCTGGATTTTTTTTTTATAAAAAAGTAAAAAAAATAGATAAAATTCGAATTTATGTTTATTTTTCTTGATTATGTTATATAATTATGTTAAAATTATGGGGTGCGTTTTAGGAGGAGTGTTATGAAAAAAACAAAAATAATTTGTAGTATTGGTCCAGCTAGTAATAGTGTGGAAGTAATGGAACAATTAGTTTTAAATGGTATGAACTGTGCAAGAATTAATATGTCTCATGCTACAGAAGAAGAAGTATTAAAAGTAATAGATACTGTTAGAGAGGTTAGAAAGAGAACTGGTATGCCTGTTGCTATTATGTATGATACAAAAGGACCAGAATTTAGAACTGCTAATTTTGAAAATGAAGGTATTGAAATTAAAACTGGTGAAACTATAAAAATGGTTAAGGAAGATGTTTTAGGAAATAAAGAAAGATTTACTGTTAATCATCCTGAAGCAATTGACCAAATGAAAGTTGGTAGACAAGTATTAGTTGATAATGCTTTACTTGCATTAGAAATAATTGAAAAAGGTGAAGATTACGTAGTATTAAAAGCATTAAGTGATGGAGAAATTAAAAATCATAAAACTTTAAATGTACCTGGTGTTGATTTAAAATTACCATTTATTAGTGAACAAGATTATAAAGATATTACTTATGCAGCACAACATTCATGTGATTATTTAGCTTTATCATTTGTTAACTGTGCAAATGATGTTTTAGAAGCTCGTAAGATTATTGAAGATGCAGGTGGAGATGCTAGAATTATTTCTAAGATTGAAAGTCAAACTGGTATGGATAATCTTCAAGAAATTATCGAAGCTAGTGATGGTATTATGGTTGCTAGAGGTGACTTAGGTGTTGAAATTCCTATGGAACAATTACCAATAGCTCAAAAGACTATTATTACAAAATGTAGAGAACATGGTAAGTTTGCAATTGTTGCTACTGAAATGTTAGCTTCAATGTATAAGAATCCAAGACCAACACGTGCAGAAGTATCTGATATAGCAAACGCAGTACTTGATGGAACTGATTGTGTTATGTTATCAGGTGAAACTACTGTTGGTAAATATCCAATAGATGCAGTTAGTTATATGTCACAAATTTGTGAATATGTAGAATCAACAATAGATTATACAAAGCATACTGCATATAAGAGACAAATAAGTGTTAGTGATACAATAGCAAAACTTGCGGTAGATGCAGTAGAATATGATAATATTAAACTTATTGTTACACCTACAATGACAGGATATACTGCAAGAAAGATTAGTAATTTAAGACCAAATTGTACAATACTTGCTTGTTGTCCATCTAATCATATAGCTGAAAAAGTTGCATTAAATTTTGGAGTTAAACCAGTAGTTACTGATATATTCCATTCAACAGAAGAAGTTATTCAAGGAGCTAGAAAAATTGCTCAAGAAGAATTTAACTTAAAGACTGGAGATTTAATTGTTGTTACTGGTGGATTCCCACTTGGACAAACAAGAACTACAAATTTAATAAGAATTATTGAAATATAAAATAAAAGAACTACATTTAGTAGTTCTTTTTTTATTGTATTTTTTCTCCTAAACCTGAATTATCAAAATTCTCATCCATTAATAATTCATGTATTTCTTCTTCTTTTGTATCTAGGAATACTTCTTCAATACGATCAACTCTACATTTTTCAGCATTGATAATAGCATTTACTTTTTCAACAGCATCTTTTATTTTATCATTTACTACTACATAGTTGTATTTAGTAACTTCATTTATTTCTTTATATGTAGAGTGGAATCTTTTTAATATTTTTTCATTAGTTTCAGTACCTCTAGTTTTAAGTCTTCTTACTAATTCTTTAATTGAAGGTGGCATTATAAATATAAATAATGCTTCAGGAACTAATTTTTTAACATTCATTGCTCCTTCTATTTCAATTATTAATATTACATCAATACCTTGATCTAATTTTTCTTTAATATATTTTTTAGGAGTACCATAATAGTTACCAGCATAGTTAGTATATTCTAAGAAAAATCCTTCTTCAATATTCTTTTCAAATTCTTCTTTAGTTAAGTAGAAGTAATCTACTCCTTCTTTTTCTCCAGGTCTAGCATCTCTTGATGTTGCAGATACTGATACCCATTTGTTTTCTCCATATTCTTTCATTAATTCTTTTACGACAGTATCTTTACCAGCTCCACTTGGTGCAGATATTACTATTAATTGTCCAGTCTTCTTACTCTTTATCATTTTTTTCTCCTTTATAAATTATTTTATTTTCTTCTATACATTTATTTCCTTTTAAATTATAAATACTAGTTGTTTCTAATTCATATTCTAACATCTTATCTTTATTTCTTGTAATTTTACTTATTATAGGTACATCTATATCTTTTTTTACTTTATTTAAATAAGACTTGCCTTGATCATTGAAACCTAGTATTCTTATATAACTTATATATTTGAAAAGGTCTTTTTTGTCTTTAGTAAAATTACATAGAATATGTAAAATCATTCTAGTTATTTTATTATAAGTATATCTTTTAGATTTTATATTTTTAATTAATTCTTCATATGTATTAGATTTATTTATTACTTTTTTTAATAAACAATCTATTCCTTCATCTACAGTACAATATTTAGATAGATTATCTTCTGTTAATATTTTATATTTTATGATATCAAAGTAATCTTCTATAAAATGTAGATTATCAAAATATTTTAGAGAATTTTGTGGCACATGATTTTCTATAGATTCATTCCTTTTCAAAGCTTCTCTTATAGATGAGGCACTTGAGAAGGTGTTACTTAGATTTTTATCATGATAATTATTTATTCTTTTTATAGATATTGGTTCTATTTTATAATTATTTTCTATTATTGTTTTTATATAACTTACTCCTAGTAAATCATTTGGAGTAATTACTTTTTTATTAGTTAAATCATATACTGCATTAGAGATTGCGGTAGGGTAATTATTACCAAATTTAGAATATATTTTTACTAGTTTTTCAAAATCAGGATTATTTATTTGTACTTCAGCTATTGTTTTTAAGTCTTCTATGTTATCTGATTCAGATCCAAATACTACTTTTTCTACATTTATTTTTTCTAATATTGTGATAGCTCCATAAGCAAAAGTATCTGCACTTTGAGTAGAGAATGGATATGGTAATTCAACTACTAAATCTACATTGTTATTTAAAGCTATTTCAGTACGTTTAAATTTATCTAATATAGCTACATCTCCACGTTCTGTAAAGTTTCCTGTCATTACTACAACAATAGTATAATCAGGATATTTCTTTTTTATTTCTTGTATCTGATATAAATGTCCGTTATGAAATGGATTGTATTCTGCGACTATACCAATTGATTTCATAATAACCCTCTTTTCTTGTTTGTATATTATCATAAAATAGGTATTTTTACAATATAATATAGTAGTGTAAAGTGGTGTTTAATTAGTCTAATTCTATATTATATTCTTTTACTATATGATATAATTTTGTTAAGTGGAGTGATTAGATGAAAGCTTTAATTGTTGCGGGTGGAACTGGAGGACATATATATCCAGCCTTAGCTATTATTAATAAAATAAAAGAGAAGGAACCTAATAGTAAATTTTTATATATTGGGACAACAGATAGAATGGAAAAGGATATTATTCCTAAATTAAATATTCCATATGTAGGTATTCCAATGAAAGGGTTAAATAGAAAAAATGTTTTTTCTAATTTTTCTGTTATAAAGAAGTTTAGTGAAGCTGTGAAGAAAGCAGGAAATGAGATTGATAAGTTTAAACCTGATGTAGTTATTGGAGCTGGTGGTTATATTACTGCACCTGTTTTATATGCTGCGCATAAAAGACATATTCCAATACTTATTCATGAACAAAATTCTATACCTGGAGTATCTAATAAGTTTATTAGTAATTTTGCAGATAAGATATGTGTATCACTTCCAAATAGTTTAAATTTATTTCCTAAAAATAAAACAGTTTATACTGGTAATCCTCGTAGTGAAGAGATTATTTCAGTTAGAAAGAAAAATAAAAAGAGTTTAGGATTTGATGAAAATAAAAAATTAGTTGTTTTTGTCATGGGTAGTTTAGGTAGTACTACTATGACAGAAAAATTAAAGGAATTAATTCCAAGTTTTTCTAATAAAAATTATCAAGTATTAGTTATCACTGGTAATAAGTATTATGATGATTATAAGGATATAGAAGTTAGTGATAATGTTAAGATTGTTCCTTTTATGGATGATTTAATTAATTATTTAAAAGATACTGATTTAATAGTATCTCGTGCTGGTGCTTCTACTATAGCAGAGATTACAGCTATAGGACTTCCTGCAATATTAGTACCAAGTCCATATGTTACTAATAATCATCAATATAAGAATGCTAAAGAATTAGAAGATAATGGTGCTTGTGTAATAGTGGAAGAAAAGGATTTTGATAAGGATACTATTATACGTGAAATAGATAAGATATTTGATGATAAAGAATCTTATTTAAACATGGTAGAAAATAGTAAAAAATTAGGAATTGTTGACTCTGCTTCTAGAATATATGATGAGGCTAGAAAGATAATTGGGTGATATTATGAATGATGAGTTGGTTCGTAAAATTAGAAATTTAAATATAGGTAAAGTAGAAGATAATGTTTTATTAAGTAAATATACAACATATCGTGTTGGAGGACCTGCGATATGTGTGATTTATCCTAAAAATGTTACATGTTTAGTTAAATTGTTAAGGTTTTTAAAAAATGATAATGTTATGTATAAATTACTTGGTAATGGATCTAATTTACTATTTAGTGATAAACCATATAATGGTGTTTTAATTAAGTTAGATGAGTTTAATAATATTGAATTCTTAGGTAAGAATAAAATTAGAGTAGGTGCAGGAGTATCTTTAATTAAACTTAGTTTATTAACAGCTAAGAAAGGACTTACTGGTCTTGAGTTTGCATCAGGTATACCTGGTAGTGTAGGTGGAGCTGTATTTATGAATGCAGGAGCTTATAAATCAGATATGGGTTACATTGTAGAAAAGGTTAAAGTTTTAACACCTGATTTAAAAATAATTTATTTAGAAAATAAAGAGATGGATTTTCACTATAGAACATCTTATCTTCAAAAACATAGAAATTTTATTTGTTTAGAAGTAGTATTAAAGCTTCAAAAAGGAAGTCGTGAAGCAATAGAGGGAGTTATCCGTGAAAGACGCAAAAGAAGATTAGAATCTCAACCATTAGAATATCCTAGTGCAGGATCAGTTTTCCGTAATCCTGAAGGGGACTTTGCGGGAAGACTTGTAGAAGAAGCAGGACTTAAAGGTATGGTTCATGGTGGAGCTATGATTAGTGATAAACATGCTAATTTTGTGGTTAATTATAAAAAAGCAAGTGCAGAAGATGTAAAATATTTAATAGATTTATGTCATGATACTGTTAAAGAAAAATATAATGTTAATTTAAAATGTGAACAAGAATTTGTTAATTGGGAGTAATAATATGCCTAAAAAAATAGTCAAAAAAAGAAAATTAAAACTATTTAATTTTTTCATAGTTCTTTTAGTTTTAACTGGACTATTTTTTGGTGTGTATTTTGTATTACAAATAAGAGTTAAAAATTTAATTGTTAAAAATACTAATTATTTAAATGACGATTATGTACTAGAACTTTCTGGGTTAAAGAATTATCCTAAGTTTTTTGTTGTTAATAATTATAAAGTTGAAAAGAAACTTAGAAGTTCTAAATATATTAATAATGCTAAATTACATAGAAATTTACCATTTACTTTTGTATTAGAAATAGATGAAAATAAACCATTATTTTATGATATGAATAAAAGTAAATATGTTTTAAGTAATAAGGAAGAAGTAAAAGATGAAGAAATTAGTCATAATTTTAGAGTACCTAGACTTCTTAATTATGTACCTGATAAAAAATATTCTAAGTTTATTAAAGGTATGAATAGAGTAGATAAAGGTGTCTTAGTTAAAATAAGTGATATAGAGTATCAACCTAATGATTATGATAAAGATAGATTTTTACTTTATATGGATGATGGTAATATGGTATATCTTACTTTAACTAAGTTTAAGATGATTAATCATTATAATGAAGTTTTAAAACAACTTGAAAATCATAAAGGTATATTATATTTAGATAATGGTAATCATTTCCAAATAAAAGAGTAGTAATACTCTTTTTCTTTATGTTATAATTCTTATAGGTGATAAGATGAAAAAAATATTTAAATATATAGTTTTATTTGTTTTAATATTACTTTTTAGTCTCATTATAAATCCTTTAAATTTAGATGAAATATGGAGTTATGGTTTTACTAATAATATTTATAATGGTCTTATTCCATATAAAGATTTTAATATGGTTATTACTCCATTTTATCCATTTATTATGTCTTTAATATTTTATATATTTGGAAATAATATGTTAGTTTTTTATATAGAAAATACTTTGATTATAATTTTATTTATTTATATATGTAGTAAATTATTAAATGATAAAACTTATTTAATATTACCATTATTAATATTTCCTATTAGTATAGTTTTCCCTAATTATAATTTCTTTTTATTATTTTTATTTATTTTATTAATATATTTAGAAAAGAATAATAAAAATGATTATTTAATAGGATTTATATTATCTTTTATATTTTTAACTAAACAAACTGTAGGTATTAGTTTATTATTAGTATCTTTATATTATTTAAAAGATAAGAAGCTATTTAAAAGATTTATAGGTTTTATTATTCCTAATATAATATTTATAATATATTTATTTATTACTAATAGTTATCGTGAATTTATAGATTTATGTTTTTTAGGTTTATTTGATTTTGGTAAGAGTAATACTAATGTATTTAATATGTTTTTCTTTATGATAATTGTTTTATTAATTATATTAGTTAAAATGATAAAAAAAGATTCTAAGAAAATAGAATATTATTATTTATTAATGTTTATTAGTATATGTATTCCTTTATTTGATTTATATCATTTTAGTATATATTTAGTTAGTTTTATTATTATTTGTTTAAGTAATGGTAAGCGTATATTTAATTATAAAATAATTGGTTTAAGTTTATTTGTTGGTTTTTCTTTAATTTATATTTATCATAGTGATTTTGATTATAGATTTTATCCTAATGATATAAATTTATTTGAGTATAGATATATTTCATCTAAAAATATTAAATATACTAAAAAGATTTTAAAATATTGTGATAAATATAATAATAAAGTTATGTTTATTGGACCTAATGCTTATTATTATAAATTGATTCAAGGTAAAAGAATTGGATATTTAGATTTAATTAATAAAGGTAATTGGGGTTATGATGGATCTAGTAAATTAATTAAAAAGGTTAAGTCTTTAGATAAAAATTATGTTTTTTTTGTAGCTAACGATGAATTGGGTTTTGGAAAACAAACAGATCAAAACTTAATAAAATATATAATTAAGAATGGAAATAAAATAGATAGAGTAGGAAAATATGATATATATAGGTTAGGTGATATAGATGGTTAAATTTATTAAGAATAATTATCATTATTTTATATTATTTATATTTATATTTTTTGTGTATTCTATTCTTTTGTTTCCAAATAATTATGGTGATCCTTTAAATAATTATGGATTTAGTTATGCGATTACAAGGGGTGAATTTCCTTATTTAGATTTTAATACTATTTCTACACCTTTATATAGTTTTGTGATGAGTATAGGTTTGTTTATATGGAATAATTATTCTATGTTTTTATTAGAACAAACTATTTTAGTTACTATAATGTTTTATTTGTTAAATAAGTTATATGGAAAAAAAGCATATATACTTTTACTTGGAATATTTTTATTAGGTGGTTATGGGATAAATGCTACTTATAATTTTTTTGCTTTTTTCTTAATGATAGTATTATTGTTTTTAGAGAAAAAGTATTCTGATAAAGATTATTTAATAGGGGTAGTTATAGGTCTTTCTATTTTAGCTAAACATACAGTAGGAGTATTATTTATAATACCTAGTTTAATTTATTATTTTAAAAATAAAAATAAATTATTAAAAAGATTTATTGGTTTATTAGAAGTAGGAATATTATTTATTATTTATTTATTATTAACTAATAGTTTTATGAAATTTATAGATTTGTGTTTTTTAGGTTTATTTGATTTTTCATCTAAGAATGGACGTTTGTTTAATATGTGGTTTTTTCTAACTATTGTGGTATTTATTATTAGTTTAATTATTACAATAAGAAATAGAAAAGATATTTCTAATTATTATTTATTAATGGGAATAAGTTTTGTTTTACCTTTATTTGATTTATGTCATTTTTCTATATGTTTTTTATGTATTTTAATACAATTATTACCATATATTAAAAAGTATGAGAATTATTTTGGTAATCTTTCATTTATATTATCAATTATAATTTGTGTTGGATTATATATTAATTATTATGATACATATAAACCTATATTTAATAAGAAAATAAAACATTTTGAATATATACAAAATGGTAATTATAATTATTTGATGACTACTAAGTATTTTGATTTTTTTGATAAGTATGATAACAAATTATTAATATCTTACGCTAAGATGCATTATGATATTTCTAGGAATAATAATATAGATTATTTTGATGTTTTAATGTATGGTAATTATGGATATAATGGAAGTAGTAAGATGATTAAAAGAATAGAAAAGATGAAAGATACTTATATTATTTTAGATAAGAGGGGTTATTTAGATAAGAGTTATGTTTCTCAGTTTGATAAGGGTGTTGCGGAGTATATAATTAATAATTATAAAAAAGTTGATGAGAAGTATGATTTTCTTATATATTATAAAGATTAAAATAAAGATTGATTAGTTTTTTCTTTATTTTTTTTTAATTCAATAGTATAATTAAATTTGAAGATAGGAGGATATTATGGGAGATATTTATACTGGAATTGATTTAGGTACTGATAGTATAAAAATAGTTGTAACTGAAAAAGTTAATGATAAGTTTCAAGTATTGGCTTCTGTTAGTAGTCCTTCTAATGGAATAAAAAATGGGTTTATTGTTGATACTAAGATGGCTGTTAGTAGTGTTAAAAATGCTTTAAAGCAAATTAATGATTCATTGGGAATAAAAATAGAAAAAGTAGTAGCTTGTATTCCTCCTAGTAATGCTAAGATGGATATAGTTATGGGTACTACAAATGTTATTGATTATAATGAAATTACTGGTGCTGATGTTAGTAATGCATTACTTGATGCAATTAAGAATCAAGATTTTACTAATGATGAATTAGTTACTGCTATGCCTATTAGTTTTACTGTAGATGAAAATACTAATATTAAAGATCCTAAAGGTATGAAAGGATCAGTACTTGAGACTAGAATAGTTATTAGTATGGTTCCTAAAGAACCATTATATAGAATACTTGAAGTATTAAAATTAAGTGGATTAGATACTGTAGATATATCATTTACTTCTGTAGGAGATTATTATTCTATAAAGAATAGAAAGTATGATGAATTAGTAGGAGCTATTATTAATATAGGGGAAGAATCTACTAATATTTCTGTTTTTAATAAAGGTATTCAAATTAAAAATAGTGTAATACCTATAGGTAGTGTTAATGTAGATAGAGATCTTACTTATGTATTTAGATCTAAACTTAGTGAATCTAGAAAAATAAAAGAAACTTTTGCGATGGCATCTATTAAATATGCAGATAGTAATGATACTTGGAATATAGAAATAGATAAAGATAATACAAAAGAAGTTAATCAATTAGGAGTTTCTAAAGTAGTAGAAGCTAGAATAAGAGAAATATTAAAACTTGCGAAAAATGAAATAAAAAACTTAACAAATAGAGAAATACGTTATATAATTATAACAGGTGGCTTAAGCGAAATTGCTTCTTTTCCTATTTTAGTGGAACAAGAATTTGGTTTTGTGGCTAAGGTTTGTAATATTAATACTATGGGTGTTAGAGATAATAAGTATAGTAGTTGTTATGGTATTACGAAATATTTTGATGATAAATTATCTCTAAGAGGTAAGGAATATAAAATGATAGAGAAGGAAGATATTGATACTATGTTATCAATTGATTCTAATATGACTAATGAAAGTATGTTAGGTAAAGTGTTTGGACACTTTTTCGATAGCTAATTAAGGAGGAATAGGTATGATAGGCGGATTAGAAATGGATCAATTAGCGAAAATTAAAGTCATCGGTTTAGGTGGTGGCGGAGGTAACGCTATAAACAGAATGGTTGAGTCTGGAGTTAAAGGTGTTGAATTTATTGCTGCTAATACTGATTTACAAGTATTAAATAGTTCTAAAGCAGATGTTAAAATTCAAATTGGTGCTAATTTAACTGATGGACTTGGAGCTGGTGGAAGACCAGAAATTGGTAAAGAATCAGCTGTTGAAAGTAAAAAAGAAATAGAAGATGCTTTAAGTGGTGCAGATATGGTATTTATCACTTGTGGAATGGGTGGAGGTACTGGTACTGGAGCTGCTGCAATTGTTGCTGAAATAGCTCAAGGACTTGGTGCTTTAACAGTAGCTATAGTTACTAAACCATTTTCATTTGAAGGTAAAAGAAGAATGGAAAATGCACTACAAGGTATTGAAGAATTAAAGAAACATGTAGATACATTAATTGTTATTCCAAATGATAGATTAAGAGAAATTATAGATAAGTCTACACCAATGTTAGAAGCATTCAAAGAAGTTGATAATGTACTTCGTCGTGGTGTTCAATCTATTTCAGACTTAATTGCTGTTGTTGGACTTGTTAACTTAGACTTTGCAGATGTTAAAACTGTAATGGAAAAGAGTGGACGTGCTATTATTGGTATTGGTATTGGTATGGGTGAAGATAGAGCTCTTGAAGCTGCTAAACAAGCTGTTTCATCTCCATTACTTGAAACTTCTATTGAAGGAGCAACTGATGCAATTATCAATATTACAGGTGGAGTTAACTTAACTTTATTTGAAGCAGAACAAGCTGCAGAAGTAGTTAGAAGTGCTGCTAATACTGATATTAATACAATATTTGGTTCAGTTATTAATGAAAACTTAAGTGATGAAGTAATTGTTACTGTAATTGCTACAGGATTTGATAAAAATAAAAAACAACATGTAGAACAAGAAACTTATAAAGAATCAATTCCACAACCAACAAGAAGAACTCCAGCTAGAGAAGAATATTCTTACCAACCTGAATTATTAGATACACCAGATGATGATGATGAAGGAAATATTCCTGTAAATAATTCAGATATGAATATTCCATCATTCTTAAGAGATAGAAACTTTTAGTTGTAAATAAATAGTAAAACGAAAAAAGTAATGAAGATAATTCATTGCTTTTTTTATTAATTATTTTTAAAATTATATTAGGTGATAATATGAGAAAGAATAAGAAAAAAGGTAAATTATTTATATTAATTTTATTAATACTAGGGATAAGTTTAGGATATGCGTTATTAAGTTCTACATTAAGTATTATGGGTACTGCTGGTATTAATAAAAATACTTGGGATATTCATTGGAATGAAAATAGTATTGTGGAGACTCCAGGAAGTGTTACTGCTAAGACTCCGGCTTATGTTTCTAATGATGAAAAAACTATAGTAACATTTAATGCTGAATTGGAGTTACCAGGAGATTTTTATGAATTTACTGTAGATGCTAAAAATTATGGTACTATAGATGGACAAGTAAAAAAAGTAAATTTAAAATTTCTTGATCCTAAAACTGATGAAGAAATAAATCCTGAAGATTTACCTGAATATTTAACTTATACTTTTACTCATGATGATGATACAGAAATAGTTGAAAATGAAACTATTAATGTTGGAGAATCTATTAAATATAAATTAAGAGTTGAATTTAACGAAGATGCAACAGCTATTCCAACTCCAGAAGAAGGAGAAGAAGAAATTCCTACTCCTAAACCTGTTATTGAATTAGACACAATTCAAAAAGTGGAAGACCCTGATGCTCCATATACTATTACATTTAATCCAAATGGTGGTAGTGTAGATACTACTACTAAATCAGTAGAAAGAGGTGAAAAGATAGGTGAGTTACCTACACCTTCATGGTCAGGATATGCATTTACTGGTTGGTATACTGAATTAAATGGTGGGGTTAAAATAGATGAAAATTATACCCCTACTAAGAGTCAAACTTTATATGCTCATTGGAATGAAGTAGAAGCTTTATTTGATACAGGACGAAATGTACTTGGTAAATTTAAATCATTAGCAGGTACAGATATATCTGAATATGGTCCTACTACTGCTGATACTAATATAATTTCTATTAGAAGATCTACTACTGAACCAAGTAGTGAAAATAAAACAGAAGAACATATTGTATCTGTTTCTACTAGTAAAGTACCAATTTATGCATGGTTTGATAATGGTACTATATATTGGTGGAGTTCAGCTATTAGAGAATATGCTAATCCTGATAGTTCACATATGTTTGCTTTTTTAAGAAATGTTATGTATATAGATACAGGATTCGATACTAGTTTAGTTACAGATATGAGTTATATGTTTGATGGCGATTATGCTATACAAAATATTAGTTTTAATTGGAATACAGAAAATGTTACTACTATGTTAGATATGTTCAATGCTTGTAGTGAATTAAGGGCATTAGATTTAAGTAGTTTTAGAACTAGTAAAGTTACTGATATGTATGGATTATTCTATGGTGATTATAAGATGACATATCTAAACTTAAGTAATTGGGATTTCACTGGATATAATCCATCTGATTATTTATTGTATAAAATGACTGGTGGAATGGAAAACAAAATAGAAACTTTAATATTAGATAATGCGATATTCCCTACAAGCATGCAACGAGGTTTAGATGGACTTGAAAAAGCTACAACTATATCACTTAATAATGTAGATACTTCTAGAGTAACAGATATGAGTTATATGTTCTATGATGCTTGGGCAGTAGAAGAATTAGATTTAACTGATTTTGATACAAGCCATGTTACAACTATGTTTAGTATGTTCTATTGGAATAATAGTTTAACTGATTTAGATATAACAGGATGGAATACCTCAGCTTTAGAAAATGTAAAATTTATGTTCTATCATTGTGAAAGTATGAAGAATTTGGATTTAAGTGAATTAGATACTTCTAATGTTACAGATTTTACTAGAATATTTGATGATTGTTGGATAATAGAAAGTATAAATATGAGTAATTGGGATTTTTCTAAAGCAACAGGACTTGGTAGTGGATTATCATCTAATTTAGGAATTAATGGTAGAAGTTCACTTAAGTATTTAACAATGGATAATGTAAAATTTCCAATAAGTATGTATAATGGTTTAGCTGGATTAAATTCATTAGTAGGAATATCACTTAAAAATGTAGATACAAGTAATGTTAATACTATGAGTTATATGTTTAATAGTGATTATAGTTTAGAGGAATTAGATATAAGTGATTTTGATACTCATAATGTTCAAGATATGAGTTATATGTTTAGTAGTATGAATGCATTAACTACTATTACTGTTGGAGATAACTTTGTTACAGATCAAGTTCTTAGTTCAGGTAGTATGTTCTCTAACTCATCTAATATAGTAGGTGGTAAAGGTACTACATGGAATTCTAGCTATCTAGATAAGAAATATGCACATTACGATTATGGTGTGGAAGATCCTGGATATTTTAATGCTAAAGATTTAGTTAAAGTTACTGTTACTTTTGATCCAAATGGTGGTAGTGTAGCACCTAGTACTAAACAAGCTAATGTAGGTAGAAAAATTGGTGATTTACCAATAGCTACTTTAGAAGGTAGTGGATTTGAAGGATGGTATACTGGTATTAATGATGGTACTAAGATAGATGAAAATTATATAGTAAATGGTGAAACTACTTATTATGCTCATTGGAAAGATAATAAGACAATTAATTATAATTCTAATGATGGATTGTTTGATAATAATGAAAATACTAATTCAGTAGGTTATAAATATAATTATATTTCTGTTCCTAAGTATTCACATACAAGTAATATAGATGATAGAGGAGTAGCAAGTAATGTATATGCAGATAATCTTTCAACAACTGATGTAGTAACAATACCTGGTGCTTCTCAAATAAGAATAGAAGTATGGTTTACTACTGAAAGTTCATGTGATTGGTTAGCAATATACCCTGCAGGAGTAACACCAAGTGATTCTAATTATGCTGATGCAACTATATCTAATGGTAAATTAGATGGATATGGTAGTTATTATGGTTATACAAAACCTAATAGTAGTGATCCTACATATCATAGAGTATTTGTAGTTAATGGAGATACTGCTCAATTCTACTTTAAATCAGATACTTCTACTGGATATTATGGATATTATGCAATAGTAAGTTCTAATGATAGTGAATATTCTAGAACTGGTACTTATAAGTTACCTACAAAGAATTTATATAAGTTTATTGGATGGAATACTTCTATTGATGGTAATGGTACTAATTACGAATCAGAACAAGATGTACTTGATAATATAGATAGCATAAGTAATAATACTACTTTATATGCTAAATTTAGACCATTGGAAAATTACCAAGTACAATTTAATGCTAATGGAGGTAGTGTTGATACTACATCTATTGATGTATTAGAAGATAGCGCAATAGGAGAGCTACCTACACCTACATGGGCAGGACATCATTTTGAAGGATGGTATACTGATATTACTGCTGGTACTCAAATAAATGAATACACTATACCAAATGGTAATCTTACATATTATGCTCATTGGAAAGATATATATAATATTACACTTAATGCAAATGGAGGTACTGTTGATACTCCTAGTGTAGATGTAATACAAGGAAATACAATTGGTAATTTACCAACTCCAACGAAAACAGACAGTGTATTTATGGGATGGTATACAGGACTTACTGATGGTACAAAAATAACAAGTTCTTATCAACCAAATGCAAGTATTGAAATATATGCACATTGGAATGATAATAAAACAATAACTTATAATGCAAATGGTGGTACATTTACTAATAGTGCAAATACCAATGTTAATACATATGCATATCAAGAAAAGAATATGACTAAGTATTCACATACACCTAATGTATATGATGATGGATCATCATATGGTTCATATTATTCTAATATGGAAAGAAATGATATAGTAACAATACCAGGTGCTTCGCAAATTAATGTTCAAGTATGGTTCTCAACAGAAAAAGTTGGATGTGACTGGTTAGCTATATATAATGGAAGTGTTACTCCAAGTAAGAGTAATTATTCAGATTCAATATCTGGAAAACTAGGTGGAGGTAAATATGATAATAAGCCTTCAAGTTCTAGTTATCGTAAGAGTTATACAATTACTGGTGATACAGCACAATTCTTCTTTGTTTCAGATAATGGGGATAACTATTATGGATATTATGCAATTATTACTGGTACTGGTTATGGATACTTTAATAATGATACATATCAAAATCCTACTAATGGAGGAAATACATTTAGAGGATGGAATACAGAAATAGATGGTAGTGGTACTAATTATGCATCAGAAGATGCAGTAATTGCTGATATTGATAATCTAGGTGTAAATACAACATTATATGCACAATGGTAATAAAAAAAGAATGATTTAAATCATTCTTTTTTATTTTAATAATAACTTATTTGTTCAAACTTTTTCTTTTTATTTTCAACAGCTTTAATCATTTGAGCTAGGATATTTAAAGCAATTTGTTCAGTCTTTCTATCTACATCTCTTAATGGATTAAATTCTACTAAATCAAATGATACTATATCATCTACATGTTTTATTAAATATTCATTTATCTTCATAGCTTCTTCTTCACTTATTCCATCAAATTCAGGAATACTAACTCCAGGAGCTACATCAGGATCAATTACATCTAAATCATAACTTACATGAATACCTTTAGTTTTATAACCAGCTATTTTAAAGGCTTCATCCATTACAGCATCTATTCCTTTTTCCTTTATATCTTCTGTAGAAAATACTGTTACACCTGAATATCTAACATTATCTTTTTCAGCATCATCTATACTTCTAGCTCCTACAATAACAGTTCTTGATGGTTGAATTATTTTTCCATCATGATAATATCTTAATTCATTACATTTATAACCTGTGATAGCTGCTAAAGGTAGTCCGTGAATATTACCAGTTACTGTTGTCTCAAATGTATTATAATCTGTATGAGCATCTATCCAAATAATTCCTACATCTACATTTACTTTAGCACTAGCTAATGCACTAGCAATAGCGGCTGAATGATCTCCTCCAATCATAATAGGAAAACATTCTTCTTTTATTTTATCTACCATTTGTTTATATAAAGTTTGATTAAATTTATCTATTTCATATTCGTTTTTTCTTCTATCAGATAAATTTCTACTTTTAATTATATTTTTATCTTGTTCTAAAAGGATACTTTCACCTTTATAGAATGATTTTATATCATTCATTAATTGTCTAGGACCAAGACTTGCTCCATCAATATGAACTCCTAAGTCAGTACCTGCTCCAAATATTACTGTTCTCATATTATCACCATTATCATTTTAACGTAAAATAAATACTTTATCAAGTTAATACTTTAATAATTAGTGTTTTTCTTGTATAATAATTTTAGGTGATAGAATGAAAAAATTAAGTGAATTATATCCTAGTGTTAATAGTGATGTAGAAATTAAAAGAGTGTGTATTAATTCAAAAGAAATAAAGTCTGGTGATTTATTTGTATGTACTATGGGTGTTACTGCAGATAGACATGATTTTATTCCTGATGCGGTTAAAAACGGGGCGAGTGCAGTAGTTGTAAGTAAAGATGTAGGAGATGTTGGTGTACCTGTTGTAAAAGTTTCTGATACAAATAAAGAACTTCCATATTTATGTCAAAAATTTTATGATTATCCTGATAAAAATCTTACTATGATAGGTGTTACTGGTACTGATGGAAAAACTAGTACTACAACTATTATTCAAACTTTAATTGGTAGTGATTTATGTGGATATATTGGTACTAATGGAAGAAGTTGTGCTGGTTTTAATAGAGATAATCCTAATACTACACCTGATGCCCAAAATTTATATATGTATTTATCAGAATTTGTTGAATATGGTTGTAAATATGCAGCTATTGAAACTTCAAGTGAAGCATTCTTCAGAGGTAGACTTCAAGCAATGGAATTTGATGTTTCAGCTTATACTAATGTAACTTCAGAACATTTAAATATACATGGTAGTTTTGAAAATTATTTAGAATGTAAAAAGATGGTTTTTAAACAGACTAAGAGTGATGGATATTGTATTTTAAATCATGATGATCCTTATTATGAAGATATGAAGAGTGTTTGTAATGGTAAAATACTTTCTTATGGAAAAGATGAATCTAATGATTTACAAATAGTTGATTATAAAGTATATCCTGATCATACAGACATTAATTTTAAATATAATGGAGAACTTATTAGTATTAATAGTCCATTAATGGGAGATTTTAATGTATATAATTTAGCTTGTGCATTACTTTGTTGTGTGGGTAGTGGATTTGAAATTAAAGATATAATTAAAAATATAGACAAATTAAAAGTATCTGGAAGACTTGAATTATTAAAAACTGATACTCCTTACTATGTAATGGTTGATTATGCACATACTCCTAATGGTATAACTAAATTATTAAATTTTGTACATACACTAAATATTAATCGTAGTATTGTGGTTATTGGACAAGCAGGGGAAAGAGATCCTTATAAGAGACCTAAAGTTGGTAATGTAGTAGTAGAAAATGCAAGTTATGCAATATTCTGTTATGAGGATCCTAGAAGTGAAGATCCAGTTAATATTTGTAATGATATTATTAGTGAATTAAAAGATACTCATTCTAATTATGAAATAGTAATAGATAGACGTGAAGCTATAGAAAAAGCTATTAATATGGCTAATGATGGAGATATGGTATTAATACTTGGTAAAGGTAATGAAACATATCAAAAATTAAAGAATGAAACAATATATTTTAATGATATAGAAGAAGCTTATAAAGCAGTTGAAAATAGAAAAGTAAAAGAAGGAATTAATTAGATGTATAAACCAATATATAAAGTATGGAATGAAATAACTTTTCCTGGTTTTAGAGACTCTTTAGATAGAATATATAATGATAGTTATAATAATTATATTGAAACACATACTTCTTTAGAAGATAAGGAATTAAAAGTATTAAATGACTTTATGATTTCTTTAGAAAAGTATTATATATCTATTATTGGTGAGACTATTACTACTGAAAAGAATTATTTAAATATACTTAATCAATTAAATTCTATATCTTTAGTAGTTGTGCCTAAAAAGAATGTTGATTTATATGGAGCTACTTTAGGTAAACAAATAAGTATTAATCCTAATATAAGTGATGATTTAAAACAAATATGTATTTCTCATGAACTTGGTCATATTATTAATAGTAAATGGAAAAATGATGCGAAAGAGTTATCTGAAAAGTTATATAATGATCCTAATAATAAGAAAATATTTGAAGAATTAGATATAGATGATTATAGATACTTATTATTTGGTTTTGATTTAATAGATGAGGTTATTGCTCAAGAAGTAGCTGAAAGAGTTAATTATCGTTTATTAAAGAAAAAGAGACCTGAAAAGGTAGAAAGATATAATGAAAAGATGTTTAATCATAATCCATATTTAAGTAATTATACTTTATATGGTGAATTATATGAATTTGCATATCTTTTTTCTAAGAAATTTAATTATATTAATTCTAATAGAAATTGTAGTGAAAATGAATATATGTTAAGATTCATTAGAAGAAGTTTTGATGAAGATTTTATAAATAATATATCTGAAGAATTAGAAATAAGTGATGAAAATAAAAAAACAAGTATTATTACTTTATTAGCTTGTATGGGTAAAATAAAAACATTTTATTATGGAGTAGTTGGACTTAATAAATCTGGTAGTAATATAGATATAGATAAATATGTAAATGCATTTAATGATACTATAAGAAGAAAATAATATATTTTCTTTTTTTGTGTTATAATTATTATGGTGATTATATGAAGAAAATCATTAAAATTATATTATTAGTATTATGTATGAGTACTATATTTTTCTTTTCTAATGATAAAAGAGAAGCGTCTACTAAGAAGAGTGATGGTTTAATTATTTCTGTTACTGAGAAAATTATAGGTAGAAAACTTAACAATAATGAGAAAGAATACTATACTTCTAAGTTTGTTAAACCGGTGAGAAAGAGTGCTCATTTTACTATATATTTAATACTTGGATTATTATTTATTAGTTTATTAAAAGAATATAATATACTAGATAAAAGAAGTATTATATATACCATTATATTTGTATTATTATATGCTTGTAGTGATGAAATACATCAAATGTTTGTTAGAGGTAGAAGTGGAGAAGTACTTGATGTTTTAATAGATACTACAGGAGGATTTATTGGGACAATGATTTATAAATTGTATAGGAGGATAAGACATGAATAAGAAAAAACAATTAGCTAAAAATACTATTATTATTTTCTTTGGAAGAGTATGTACACAATTAATTAGTTTCTTTTTACTTCCTTTATATACAGAATATTTAACTACTAAACAATATGGGTTAGTTGATTTAATTCAAACTTATGTAACACTATTAGTACCAATAATTACTTTAGAGTTAGAAATGAGTATATTTAGATATTTAATTGATTCTAGAAGTGATGATAAAAGTACTAAAAAGCTTATTAGTAATAATTTCTTTGTATTAGGTATTAGTTTAAGTATATTTACTATTTTATATATATTAGTTACTTGCTTTGTTACTATACCATTTAGATGGTTAATACTTGTAGATATATTAGTATGTGTATTATCTGGTAATTTCCTACAAGTAGCACGTGGCTTTGGTAAAACTGTTGATTATGCAATTAGTTGTATATTAACTGGTTTAACTACAGTTATATCTAATATTGTATTAATATGTCATTTTAGAATGGGTGCTGAAGGTATGATTATATCTATGGCACTTGCTAATTTTATTTGTAGTTTATATTTATTTATTAGATTAAAATTATGGAGTAAAATTGATTTTAAATTAGTAGATAAAAAGTTATTAAAAGATATGTTTAAGTATTCTATTCCATTAATACCTAATGGTGTTAGTTGGTGGATAGTTAATGTATCAGATAGAACTATTATTAAGTTTTTATTAAATACTGGTGCTAATGGTATATATGCAGTTAGTAATAAGTTTCCAACTATTATATCTAGTTTAACTGGTGTATTTAATTTAAGTTGGAGTGAATCTGCTGCATTACATATTAATAGTCCTGATAGGGATGAATTCTTTAGTGATGTATTTAATACTATTATGAAGTTATTTACAGCTATGGGAGTTGGAATGATTGCTTGTATGCCTTTTGTATTCCCATTACTTATTAATACTAAGTTTAATGATGCTTATAATTATATTCCATATTTAGTACTTGGTAGTGTATTTAATGTAGCTATATGTTTATATAGTCAAGTATATCTTGCTAAGAAGTTATCAAAACAGGTTGCATCTACCGCAATACTTGGTGCTATCATAAACGTAGTTATTAATGTGGTATTTATTAAACAAATCGGTTTATATGCCGCAGCTATTTCTACTGCTATTTCATATTTTGTAATGATGGTATATAGACATATAGATTTAAAAAAATATGTATCTATAAAAGTAAATAAGTTTTTAGTAATAAATAGTATAATTATATTTACTTTTTCAATAATACTTTATTATCAACATAATTTAATACTTAATATTATTAATTTAGTAGTGGTATGTTTATATGCATTTTTAATTAATAAAGATTTCTTATTTAAATCATTAAAAACAGTAACTAATAAATTTAAAAGATAATTAGACAAAATAAAACATATAATTTACTGGTGATTATATGTTTTTATTTGAAATAATTAAGAATTTATTTATGTTTACTGGTAGTTATTCTGCAGATGCATTTTTAGAACCATTAAGTGGAGAAGAAGAAAGAAATTGTATAGAAAGGAAAATTAATGGAGATATTATATCTCGTAATAAACTTATAGAACATAATTTAAGATTAGTTGCGCATATAGCTAAAAAATATGAAAGTAAGTATATATCAATGGATGATTTAATTAGTATCGGGACTATTGGATTAATAAAAGGTGTGGATACTTTTATACCTTCAAAGAATGTGAAAATTACTACTTATTGTGCAAGATGTATTGAAAATGAAATATTAATGTATTTTAGAAAGAATAATAAATATAGTAAAGATATAAGTATTGATGAGGCTGTGGGGTATGATAAAGATGGTAATCCTATATGTATACAGGATTTAATTAAGTGTGATAATGTAGATTTTGTAGATGATATAGAATTAAAGGATAATATTAATAAATTATCTAAATATATAAATGTATTGGATAAACGTGAAAAGGAAATAATAATAAATAGATATGGGTTAGATGGAAGAGGTGAATTAACTCAAAAAAATATATCTAAAAAATTAGGTATTTCTAGGAGTTATGTTTCTAGAATTGAAAAACGTGCTTTAACAAAATTATTAAGAGAGTTTTTAAAAGAAAATAATAAATAATAATTTACAAAACACTTAAATTTATATATAATTTGATTAAGAGAGTGGTAGTTATGAAAAAAGATAAAAAGGTAGAAGATACTGAAGAAATATTAGAAATAGAGGATGAAGAAATAAAAGAAGAAAAACCTAAAAAAAGTAAAAAGAAATGGTTTATTATTGGGGGTATTATTCTTTTTATTTTTATTGTGGCTTTTTGTGTTTATAATTTTTTATTACTTCCTGAAATTAGTTTAAAAGGGAAAAAAGTAGTAGTTTTAAACTATAAAGAAAAATACACTGAAAAGGGATATAGTGCTTCTCATTTAGGTAAAGATTTAGATAAAGATGTTAAGGTAAGTGGAAGTGTTAATTCTAAGAAACTTGGTACTTATGAAATTACTTATGAAGTAGGTAATGGATTATTAAAAAGAAAAGTAGTTAGAAGAGTAGAAGTAAAAGATAGGAAAAAACCTAAAATGGATATAAATAAAGATGATATATATTTATGTCCAGGTGCAGATTTTGTTCCTGAAAAGGTTAAAGCTAGTGATAATTATGATGGAGATTTATCTAAAAAAATTAAGCATATTATTAATAAAAATAAAACTTTAGTTACTTATATAGTTAGAGATTCTAGTGGCAATGAAAAAAGAATTAGTAAAAAGATTATTTATAAAGATAAAGAAGGACCTGTTATTACATTAGAAGGTAATGAGGAAATGTATGTTACTGTTGGAGGTAGTTTTGCTGATCCAGGTGCTAAAGCAAAAGATAATTGTGATGGTGATGTAGAAGTAAAAACATCAGGTAATGTAGATACTAGTAAGAATGGTAATTATACTATTACTTATGTAGCTAAAGATAAAGAGGGTAATGAAAGTAAGAAAACTCGTAATGTAGTAGTTACTAGTGGAGTAATATATTTAACATTTGATGATGGTCCACAAGATGGAACTACTAATGTTATTTTAGATATATTAAAAGAAGAGGGAGTAAAAGCAACTTTCTTTGTAACTAATAAAGGACCTGATAGTTTAATAAAACGTGAATATGATGAAGGTCATACAGTAGCACTACATACTGCGAGTCATGATTATGCTTTAATATATTCATCAGATGAAGCTTATTTTAATGATTTATATTCAGTACAAGATAGAGTTAAAAGAATTACTGGTTATGAAAGTAAGATTATGAGATTCCCAGGAGGAGCTAGTAATACTATAAGTAGAAGATATTCTAGTGGTATAATGTCACGTCTTACTCAAGAAGTAGTTAATCGTGGATTTAAGTATTATGATTGGAATATATCTTCAGGTGATGCGGGAAGTACTACTGATCCTAATGGTGTATATAGTAATGTAGTTAATAGTTTAAGTAGAGAAAGACCTAATATGGTACTTATGCATGATATTAAGACATATACTAGAGATGCAGTTAGAAATATAATTCATTATGGAAAAGAACATGGTTATACATTTGAAAGAATTACTATGGATACTGAAATGATTACTCAAAAAGTAAATAATTAGACAAAATAATTAAATTAATATATAATATTCAGGGAGTGATTTTATGGGCATATTTAAACCAAGTATTTATAAAAAGAATATCTTTGAAATTAATTATAAACAATTAAAAGATGAAGGTATTAAATGTTTAATATATGATCTTGATAATACTTTGGGTTTAATATCTCATAAGAATTGTCCAGATGAAACTAAAGAATTAATAAAAAAACTACAAAAAGATTTTATTGTAGTTATTAGTTCTAATAATACTAAAAAAAGATTAAAACCTTATTTAAAAGAACTAGGAATAGATGGAGTTTCTTGGAGTATGAAACCATCTATTAGAGGTTTAATGATTATTAAGAGTAAATATAAATTAAAGAAAAAAGAAATGTGTATTATTGGAGATCAAATAGTTACAGATGTTTTAGCTGGTAAAAGATTTCATATTAAGACTATTTTAGTTGATCCACTAGGAGAAAAAGATTTAAAGATTACTGGATTAAATAGAAAGATAGAAGCTAAGATTGTTAAAAGATATGAAAAAAGAGGTTTGTTTGAGAGAGGTAAATATTATGGATAGTGAGAAACGTTGTAGTGGATGTGGAGTTTTACTACAAGACTCTAATATTCTACAAGAAGGCTATACAACTAGTTTAGATAATGATATTTGTCAGAGATGTTTTAGAATGAAAAATTATGGTGAATATCAAGTTGTTACTAAAAGTAATGAAGAGTATTTAGAAATACTTAAAAGTGTAGGAGAAACTAAAGATTTAGTTTTATATGTTACTGATTTATTAAACTTAGAGAAGAATATTGAAGAGATTAGAGAATTAATTCCTAATAAGATGATATTAGTACTTAATAAAATAGATGTACTTCCTAAATCAGTTAAAGAAGATAAATTAATAAATTATTTAGCTTCTAAAGATATTCATTTTGAAGAAGTAATAGTAATCTCTGCTAATAAGAATTATAATATTGATTATTTATTAAAGAGAATTAAATTTCATCAAACAAGTAAAAATGTATATGTAGTTGGACATACTAATGCTGGTAAGAGTAGTTTAATTAATAAGCTTATTAAGAATTATTCTGATAATAATCAAGAATTAACTATGAGTCCACTTCCTTCTACTACATTAAATACTGTTAATATTGAAATTAATGAACATTTAACTCTAATAGATACTCCAGGTCTTGTTGATGTAGGATCTATTTTAAATCATGTAGATGGAGATATGGTTAAGAAAATATCTGCTAAGAAAGAAATTAAACCACGTACATATCAACTTCGTAAGAATCAATCTATTGTTATAGAAGATTTAATTAGAATAGATTATGTAGAAGGAGAAAAGAATAGTTTTACTTTATTTGTATCTAATGATTTAAAAGTAAAAAGATTATTAAACTTATTTAATAATGAAGATTTAAAAGATAAGAATAAGATTACTTATAATGTTAAATATGATGAAGATTTAGTTATAAGTGGGCTTGGATTCGTAAAAATAGTTAATAAAGGTGTAATAGATGTTTATATTGATAAAGATGTAGATACATTCTTAAGAAAGAGTTTAATTTAACTCTTTTTTTATGTTAAAATATAATTGGTGATAATATGAAGAAGTTTATTATAGTTTTATTATTATTAATACCTATTAATGTATTTAGTTTGGATTTAGATATTACTAGTAGTAATGCTATTATGTATAACTTAAATGATAATGAAGTTATTTATGAAAAGGGTAGTGAAGAAGAAGTTAGTATTGCTTCTCTTACTAAGATAATGACTTGTATTGTTGCTTTAGAAAATATAGATGATATAGATAAAAAAATAACTTTAACTAATAAAGATTTTGAAGGTTTAGTAGAACAAAATGCGGCAGTAGCGGGGTTTCGTGTAGGAGAAGAAGTGACTTATAGAGATTTACTTTATGGACTTATGCTACCTAGTGGAGCTGATGCTGCACAAGCACTTGCTAGAAATATAGCTGGTAGTAATGAAGAGTATGTAGAACTTATGAATAAAAAAGTAAAAGAGTTAGGTTTATCTCATACTCATTTTGTTAATACTACGGGGTTAGATATAGATGGACATTTTTCTAGTGCTTATGATTTATCTAAGATATTTATGTATGCTTTAAAGAATGATACTTTTAAGGAAATAATAACTACTAGTACTTATACTACTAGTAATGGTAGATTAACTTTTAAAAGTACTATTAGTAAGGCTCTAAGTAGTTATAATTTAGATATGAGTTATTTATTAGGAGGAAAAACTGGTACTACTGGTAATGCTGGACTTTGTTTAGCTACTATTGCAGAAAAAGATAATGTTAAATATTTACTAGTAACAGTAAAAGCTCCTATGGATGGTGGTATTCCTAGTAATTATACTGATCAAAAAAAGATTTATGAGTATTTTATGAATAATTATAGTTATAAAAGTATAGTTGATAAAGATGAAAAATTACTTAGAATAAAAACAAAATATGCTAAAAAAGATTATGTAGTTATTAATGCTCCTAAAACTATTAAGAAGTATTTAGATAATGATTTTAGTCAAAGTAAAGTTAAATATAAATATACTGGTAAAAATGTTATTACTTTGGATATGGATAAGGGTACTAAGTTAGGTAAAGTTGATATTATATATGATGGTAAGATACTTGATACTATAGATATTTATTTGAATAAAAAACAGGAATTAGATGTATTTAAATATATAAGTGGACATAAAATTATAATTATTATTCCTAGTATTATATTAATTTTATTATTATTTGTATTTGTAAAGAAATGTAAAAGAAAAAGATAATTATATAAAGTAATTGTCTTTTTTTTTAGTCTTTTCTATAATTATAATAGAGGTGGTCTATGTATGCGTAAGTATAAAAAGAAAAATAAGGTATTTTTATTAGCAATACTAGTTTTGGTAGTATCTATAGGATATGCACTTTTAAGTACGACATTAAATATTAATGGTATTGCGGGTATTAATAAAAATGCATTTGATATACACTGGGATAGAAATAGTGTAGAAGTAACAGATGGGAGTGTAGAGGGAGATATACCTACTGTTACTGGTGATAATGATAGTATAGTGGAGTTTACTACTGAATTAGAATTACCAGGTGATTTCTATGAATTTACAGTAGATGCGATAAATGAAGGTACTATTGATGGTATAGTTACATTATCTGATAAAACTACATATAAATTAATAAATGAAGAATATGTAGAACAAGCTTTGCCAAGTTATATTAAATATAGTGTTACATATGAAGATGGTACTACATTACCAAAAATTGGGGATGTATTAGTAGCTGATGGTGGAACACAAAAATATAAAGTTAGAGTAGAATATGATAGTGAAGCTACTACTTTACCAGAAGAACCTGAAACATATAAATTTGAATACGAAGTAAAATATGAGCAGCCAAAAGATCAATATAAAGTTACTTTTGATCCAGATGGTGGTTTAGTTTCTGAAACTGTTAGATATGTTAATAAAAATGAAGCTATTGGAGAATTACCTATAGCTACAAAAGAAGGAGAAGTATTTGGTGGATGGTTATTAGGAGAAACAGTAATTACTGCTTCTTATGTACCAACTGCAAATATTACTTTAAAAGCTAATTGGGATGAAGTATTACCGATGTTTGATACAGGTGCTAATGTAAATGCTAAAATAAAAGCTTTAGCTGGGAATACATTACCTGATACTAATCCATATCTTAAACAAGATAATAATATTGCAAAGTTTGTAAGGTCATATGCAGAACCAACAGATGCAAATAAAACAGAAGAACATATAATATCAGCACCAGATAGTGACGGAGAAATTTATGCTTGGTATGATGATTATAATATTTATTGGTGGAGTGCAGCTAATAAAGAAAAATTAAATCCAGATAGTTCATTTATGTTCTTTGGTTTAGCATATGTAAATGAAATAGATACTCAATTTGATACAAGTCTATCAACTAATATGGCTTCTATGTTTGCAGGTACTACTCATCTTGAAAATTTAAATTTAGAAAATTTTGATACAAGTAATGTTACAGATATGACAGCAATGTTTTCTAATACATATGTGAAAAATTTAGATTTATCAAGTTTTGATACACATAATGTTACAGATATGACAGCAATGTTTAATGCACAATCAAATACAAGTAGTCCAACAGTTAATTTGAGTAGTTTTGATACAAGTAATGTTACTAGTATGACAGCAATGTTTTCTAATGCTCATTATAGTGAATTAAATTTAAGTAATTTTGATACACATAATGTAACAAATTTTAGTGGGATTTTTTCTGGTAATTCTTATTTGAAAAAAATAGATGTAAGTAATTGGGACTTCTCAGGTGTTACTTCATTAGACGGAGTATTTTCAGGGTTAAGTAATGTAGAACAAATTAAGTTAACAAATGTTAATACTGGTTCATTAACAAGAATGAGTTATATGTTTTCTGGAGATCAAAGACTTAAAAATCTTAATTTAAGTTCATTTGATGTAAGTAATTCAACAACCTTTAGTGGAATGTTTTCTGGATGTTCTAGTTTAAAAAGTCTTAATATAAGTAATTGGAATTTTGAATCTGCTACAGATTTAACTGCATTATTTAATGGACTTGGTAGTTTGGAAGAAATTATTTTAAATAATGTTGATACAAGTAATATAGTATATATGTCGGCAATGTTTAATAATGATAATTCTTTAAGAGAATTAAATTTGGATTCCTTTGATACAAGTAAAGTTACTGATATGAATAGTATGTTTTATGGTTGTAATAGTCTTACTACAATAAGTGTAGATGAAAATAAATTTGTAGTAGATCAAGTAAGTAATTCGGGAAGTATGTTCCAAGGATGTTCTAGTTTAGTAGGTGGTGCAGGTACTGTATATAATTCAAGTAAGATTGATAAAGAGTATGCTCATTATGATCATTTAACAAGTAATCCAGGATATTTCAATGATGGTGGTGTTCCTAGTCTTAATGTTACATTTAACCCAAATGGTGGTAGTATGGATGAAGTTACAAGAACTGTAAGATATGGTAAAACAGTAGGTAATTTACCAACAGCAGCTAAAGATGATGCTTCATTGGTTGGATGGTATACTGGAATTACTGATGGTGTTCAAATAGATAGAAATGAAGTTATAACTAGTGATGTAACTTATTATGCTAAGTGGTCTGATGATAAAGAAATTATATATAATGGAAATGGTGGAACATTTGAAAATAATGAAGCTACAAATGATATTAATTATAATTACACATCAGGACATATAACAAGATACTCACATACACCTAATATTAATGATAATGGTGTTATTACTGGTACATATGATGCTAATATGTCTAGAAATGATGTGATAACAATTGAAGGTGCAGAAAGACTTAATATTGAAGTATGGTATTCAACAGAAAAAGAAGAATCTGATTGGTTAGCAATTTATCCTGAAGGATATAAACCAAATAGAAATAATTATTATAGTGCTGAAATATCTGATGGTAGATTAGGTGGAGGACAAAGTCTCGTTAAACCTACAGATGCAACATATCATAAAACATTCACTGTAGATGGTGACACAGCACAATTCTATTTTAGATCTGATTCTTCTAATAATTATTATGGGTATTATGCAATCATAACAGCAGATGGTAATTCATTTGTAGGTGATCCAGGATATCAAACTCCAATTAATCGAGGATATAGATTAGAAGGATGGAGCGAGAGTGTTGATGGACCTGTTAAATATGAAACAGAATCATCAATAATAAAAGATATGGTATATTTACCATCATCTAAAACATTATATGCTAAATGGTATCAAGTACCAGAATATACAATTACATTTAATCCAAATGGTGGTGTAGTTGATCCAACATCTAAGATAGTGTATGATGGTGAAACTATAGGTAATATGCCAACACCAACACGAGAAAATTATAAATTTACTGGATGGGTATCTGATTTAACTACTGGTTCTAAAGTTGAATCTAACATGTTACCTACTGGAAGTATGACAGTATATGCAACATGGAAAGTTGATTTTGAAAATGCTCCATGGGATTTTATAGAGGATATAATCGAAGATAATCCACATAATTATTGTGAATATTTCAAAGTAGGAGATACTAGAGAAATAGAATTAGAAGGATATGGTACTCATATTCTAAGAGTATCTAATTGTTCGTATAATTCTATATATGATACAGATACAAGTAGATCTCAAACTGCTAATGGTTTAGTAATAGAATTTGCAGATTTAATTACTACTCATAGAATGAATCCATATGATCAAGATAAATATTTAGTAAATGGATATGGTAATAAAGGTGGATGGGAATATTCAGAAATGAGAACATTTGTAAATAATGATATCTACAATGCATTACCTAGTGAAATAAAAAATTCTATTATTGATACAAGAGTTATATCTGGATATAATAGTGAAGTAGGAGATACTGCTAGATTTAGTACTACTGATAAATTATATTTATTAGCTCCAATGGAAGTATATAGAACAAATTATGAGCCAAGATCTTCTATGACTGTTGATAATTTGTTATATGAAAATACAAGAAAACTTGATTATTATGTGAATACATGTATGGGTACTGATGGTGTTTGTAAATACGCTAGAAAATGTGTATCATCTATAAATTGTTATAACAACCAATATCAAGTATGGTGGTTACGTGGAGTTTTATCGGGAACATATTATAAAAATAATACTAATGAGAAATTTACCGCTTTTTCTGTATCTAACTTATATTCGGGCGGAGGCGATTCATATTTATGGAGTGTAGATGCACATAATGAAAGTTCTGTTTATGTTTCCCCAGCATTTAGAATAGGTGGATAAAAAGAAGTAGAAGTACTTCTTTTTATTTGGATGTAAAGTTATGTAAAAAGAATTATTTTTATATAAAAATAGTTCTTTTTTTATTTACTTTTTTATGGGTATTATGTATTATTATAGTAGGTAGTGGTTGATAGTGGTGAAAAGTGGGGGATGAGAAATGTTTATAGGAGAGTATCATCATACGATTGATGAAAAGGGAAGAATTATAATTCCTGCAAAGTTTCGTGAAGCTCTAGGTAAAGAATTTATTATTACTAGAGGAATTGAAAATTGTCTTTTTGTCTATTCATTACAAAACTGGGCAAAGATTACTGATAAACTTTCTTCATTACCATTCACTAAGAAAGATGCGAGAACTTTTAATCGTTTCTTTATGTCAGGCGCTACAAGCGTAGAATTGGATAAACAAGGACGAGTTAATATATCTCAACCATTAACTCAATATGCCAATTTAGTAAAAGACTGTATAGTTATTGGTACAGGAGATAGACTTGAGATTTGGTCACAAGAGTCTTGGAATAGTTTCTTTGATTCTACAAAGGACAGTATGTCAGACATAGCCGAAAATTTATTTAACGAAAGCGTGGAACTATGATGGAAAAACATATAAGTGTATTACTTAATGAATCTATTTCCTCCCTAAATTTAAAAGAAAATAGTATCATAGTAGATGCGACCTTAGGTTATGGAGGACACAGTAGTAGCATCTTAGATAGAATAAAAAAGGGTTATTTATTCGCCTTTGACCAAGATAGTGAAGCAATTCGGCAT
>CACZQV010000044.1 GCA_902783435.1 uncultured Erysipelotrichaceae bacterium
ATCAATTGGTATACTAAGGAAGAAATATTAAATAAAATAAAAGAAGATAAAGTAAATAAAGGATATGCTTATATACTAGAACAATATATTTAAATTTGATAGATGGTACTGGGAAACATATACTGTTGACCTAGTACAGGCCTAGAGAATATGTTCTTCGACCCAGGACATATCATTGCGAGAGTATCACGGTACTCGAAAGGAGATAATATATGAAGAAATTAGTATGTATTGGTGGGGGAGAAATACCAAGATATAAAGATAGAATATTGCTTCCATATGAAACAAAAGAAATAGATGAAGAAATAGTTAGATTATCAAATAAGAGTAATCCTAAATTTCTATTTATCAGTATAGCATCATCTCATCCTGAAGAGTATTTTGAAGGTATTAAAAAAGTATATGAAAAACTTGGCTGTATTGTTTCTCATTTAAATATAAATAAATCATATGATGATATAAAAAAAGATATATTAAATACTGACATTATTTATATTGGTGGTGGAAATACTAATCATTTAATGGAAGTATTAAAAGAAAAAGGAATCGATAAAATATTAATTACAGCATATGAGAATGAAATTGTTTGTTCTGGATTAAGTGCTGGAAGTTATTGTTGGTTTAATTGTAACTATGATTTGATTGAAGGCATGAATGTTATTAATGCTGTTAACTGTGTTCATTATGATCAAAAAGACAAAATTGCTAAGAAAAAATTATATAGTGTTATAAAAGAAAAAGGTCTTGTTGGATATGCAATTGATAATTGTGTAGCATTAGAATTTATTAATAACGATATTAAAGTAGTAAAGAGTAATAATAATATGAATGCGTACAAAATAATTTATAATGATAATAAAATTATTGAAGAAATTATATAGTTAAGAATGACTATGCAAAAAACCGCGCTCTATCCATGTGGAGAGTGTCTATTTATTAGAGAGGAGATAAAAAATGAAAAAAAATTATATACTAATTGGTGACAGCATTGTCTATGGAATTGGTGATTATGATAATTGTGGTTGGACAACCCAATTTAAGAAATATATAATGGGAAAAGACAATACAAAGGAATGTAATAATTTCGCAAATATTGCTGCTTTCCCAGGAGCTAGAAGTTATAACATTCTAGATAGAATTGATAATATTTTAGATGGTTATAAATATGATGATTTTAAAAATATTGTTATTTTATCAATTGGAGTAAATGATACACAATGTTTTAATGGAGTATACAGTAGTTCAAAAGAGTCATATAAAAGTAACTTGGAAAGTATAATAAAAAAAATAAAAGATAGAAATTTTGAATTAATAATATTAGGTTTAACAAAAGTTGGATGTAAAGATAAAATAGAATTTAAACCAAATAAAATTTATGATAACGAAGCAATATTACAATACGATGAAATAGTAAGAAATATATGTAGTAATAATAATATTTCTTACATTCCAATGTTTGATGTATTACAAATAGAAGATTTTATAGATGGATTACATCCAAATACAGATGGTCATAAAAAAATTTTTGAAGAAATAGTTAAAAATATATAATAATAATTAAAAGGAGATAAAAATGAAAGTATTAATACTAGGATTTAGTAATAACATTGTTAATGAGGATAGTTTTATTCCTAATAAAAAAGGATTAACAATGTCATGCGTTGAGGTATGTGAAAATAGATTAAAGGAATTAGGACATGAATCAGACTATATATGTATGAATAAAAAGAATATTAATAAATGTTATGCATGTGGTCCTAGAGGATGGGGTAAATGTTTAGAAACACATAGCTGTATTCAAAAAGATGATTTTAACGATATCTATAAACAAATGAATGATTATGAAGCATACATATTTATAACACCTGTTTATTTTCATGAAATGAGTGAATCAGCAAAAACATTTTTTGACCGATTAAAAAGATGTGATGCATTTAATAATAACTCAAAAATAAAAGATAAAAAAATAATATGTATAGCCTGTGCTGGCGGTAGTGGTAATGGTACTGAAGAAACTTTAGTTTCATTTGATACATTAAATCATTTTTTAAGAACAAATATGGTTGGAAGAATACCGGTAACAAAATTTAATTTTGATCAACAAAAAGATTTAATAAAAGAAGCAGTAAATAAAATAGCTAGTTAACCTAGTAATGACAAGGAGATAACATGATAAAATTATTTGATAAACAAATGAATGAGAAAAAATATGATATTGCTAATTATCAAATAGAAGTATTCCCTTTAGATAATTTTTCACCATTTGGATTAATGATAAATAACTTATATTTTCCAACTAGTGAACATGCATTTCAATATTTAAAATTTATTGATATAAACAAAGAAATAGCTGAAAAAATAAGAAAAGCATTATCACCAGATGATGCTAGAAATATCGCTCATAAAAATAAAGAATTTAGACCATCTAATTGGAGTGATATAAAGTATAATAAAATGGAAGAAGTTTTAAGATTAAAAGTAAATCAAAATCCTAAAGTTAAAGAAGTGTTATTAAATACAAAAAAATTAACAATTGCAGAATGTTGTATTGATGAAGATACTGATTGGGGATTAGATAATAATAATCAAGGTGATAATCACCTTGGAAATATATGGATGAAAATAAGAGAAGAATTAAAAAATGTAGACAATAGTTAATTGCCTACATTTATTTTTTATTGCATTTTGAATTTTTTTGCATACATTTTTGGCTTTTTATCTTCATCAATAATTTCATCAGGTATACCATTTTTATTTAATTTAGAAACACCAATAGTTATAGTATCATCATCTATATTAGCATATTGGATTTTCTTATCTAAACAATAGTTATAAGCTTTTCTTGGGTTTTTTAATAATTCTTTCATTGGTTCTAGTAATTCTAAGTTTTTAACTCTTTGCATATTTGTAGTAATTTCTTTAGAATTATCATCACTTAGATATGGTTCTACTTTTCTAGCCTCTTTCATAAATTCTCTAATTTCTTTATCATTTAAACCATCCATTTTTAAAGAATCAGTTATAATTTTATAACTTTCTTCACCATTTTGAAGTTTTTTCAAACGTTCATCAGGTGTTTCTATACTAGTACCCAACTTATTATTCATTTCATCTTTAAATTTCTTACTCTTTCCTATAGTTTCATTAGCAACTATAAATCCACCAACTACTATTCCATTTAAAACCAACATAACAGTTCCTACAATAGGAACAAAATATAAAACATCTCCTAATATACTTTTAACATAATTCTTTTTCTTTTTAGGATACCCATATTTTAATTCTGGACAATTATCACCAATTTTAGCATTAGTATATACAGATAATACCCCGCTTAAACCATAACCTATAGCTAATCTAATAGCTCCTTTTAATAATATGTCTATTAACATCTTGTTCTCCTTCCATACAAATATATATGATATATTTAGGTAAATATTTTGTCAATATATCTAATAAAATTAGTCAAATAAATGATATAATAGAAATATAAACAAAAAAGTTAAAGGGGAAAATTGTGAAGATACTATATCAAATATGGATGATGTTTTAGTATTAAATTTAGACAAAAAAAAAGATTTATTTATATAATGATATACCTAATGGTATGTTATTTGATGAAATAGAAGGATTTGGACTGATTATTATTAATAGTGATTTAGATATAATTAAATAATATAACTTAGTACTGACAATGATACACCCCATTGCGAGAGTATCTGTATATTAGAAAGGAAGTAATAATATGAACAAATTTGTAAGAGTTGGAATTGGTGTAATGATTATAGATAATGATAAAATATTACTTGGTCATAGATTATCTAAAAGGAATGATACAGGTGGAATACAAGAACCTGATTGTTGGTCATTGCCTGGTGGAAAGCAAGAAATGTTTGAGACAATGTTTGAAGGTGCAAAAAGAGAAATAAAAGAAGAAACAAACTTAGACATAGATGATTTAGAATTATTTGGAGCAGCTGATGATATTGCAAAAGATAGGCATTTTGTTACACTCCATATTATTGCCAATTCTTTTAAAGGTGAACTAATTGCTATGGAACCAGAAAAAGAAGATAAATGGGAATGGTTTAATTTAAATGAATTACCTGAAAATATATATTCACCATCAAAAAAATTTATTGATAACTATATAGCAAAAACAGGAGAAAGTATTTTATGAGAAAATATTTATGTGATGAATACAAAACAGTGGCATTACTTGGGTCATTTGGAAAACATTATGATTTAATGACTCAAGTTGCAAAAAAACTTAATAGTAATGGATTTAGTGTTTTAGTTCCTAAATTGAACGGAATTAAAAATGATAATTCTGGATTTTTAATATTAAATGGTGATGAAAATAAAAGTGAAGAATTATTAGAAGATGATTATTTAGATAAGTGTTTAGAAGCTGATTGCGTATACGTTTGTAATAAAGATGGTTATATTGGTGGAACAGTTTCTTTTGAATTAGGAACATTACAATGTTATGGTCAAGAAGTATTTTTTATGGAAGAACCAAATGATGTTCTAATTAGAAAATTGAAACCATCATATCACACTTCTGATATAGATAGTTTTATTTTGCAGTTAGAAATGCGTAATATATTTATATGTGCCTTTTACAACGATTTCTTAGAAAGTCCTACAAGCTTGTGCAAACCATTTGGACTAGTAAAAAAAAGAATTCCAAGTTCCTGTTGTGAACATTATTTTAAATAAAAAATATTATTAATTTTAAAATGTATAATGTATTAGAGGATGATAACTATGAAAAATATTCTAAATGAATTATATAAAATGCAAGATGAAAAATATAGAGATATACAAGTAAAAACAATACCTAATATAGATTCTGATTCTATAATAGGAGTACGAACACCAGAACTTAGAAGTTTTGCTAAAAAATTAATAAAAGAAGATAGTTATAAAGAGTTTTTAGAAGAATTACCTCATAAGTATTTTGAAGAAAATCAACTACATTCATTTATTATTTCTGAAATAAAAGATTATGATATATGTATATCTTATATAAATAAATTTTTACCATACGTAAATAATTGGGCTACTTGTGATCAATTATCGCCTAAAGTATTTAAAAAAAATAAAGAAAAGTTAATAAAAGAAATAAAAGTATGGATTAAATCAAAAGAAACATATACTATACGCTTTGGTATAGGTATGTTAATGAGTTATTTTTTAGATGAAGATTTTAATGAAAGTTATTTAGAAACTATTTCTAAAATTAAATCTAAAGAGTATTATATAAATATGATGATTGCTTGGTATTATGCAACAGCCTTAGCTAAACAATATGATTCTACTATTAAATACTTAGAAAATAATAAATTAGATATATGGGTACATAATAAGACAATTCAAAAAGCAATTGAAAGTTATAGAATAACAGATAATCAAAAAGAATATTTAAGAAGTTTAAAAAGAAAATAATTTAATTATAGGAGATAATTATGGAAGTAAATAGTAAATTAAAAAAATATATAGAAGAGAAAGTATTTCCTGAATACAATAAGAATGAATCAGGTCATGGAATTAATCATATTAAAGATGTTATTAAAAGAAGTTTCGATTTAGTAAAAGAAAATGATTTAGATGTTAATATAGATATGGTATATGTAGTTGCAGCATATCATGATATAGGTCATCATATTGATTCTAAAACACATGAAATTATTTCGGCAGATATAATGTCTAAAGATGAAAATTTAAAAGAATTCTTTAACGAAGATGAATTAAAAGTAATTAAAGAAGCAATAGAAGATCATAGAGCTTCAGCTAAAGATGATCCTAGAAGTATTTATGGTAGAATAGTATCGTCAGCAGATAGAAACAATAAAGTAGAAGATTGCCTAAGAAGAACTTATACTTATGGTAAAAAGCTAAATCCAGAGGCTACTGATGAAGAATTATTTCAAAGAGCTTATGATGTACTTCAAAATAAATTTGGAGAAGATGGATATGCTAAATATTATTTTAAAGATTCTAATTATGAAAAATTTTTAAAAGAAATAAGATATTTATTAAAAGATAAAGATAATTATATTAATACTCAAAGACAATATATAAAGAAATTAAAAGAAGAAAATAAGATATAAAAAGGAGTTAATATGAAAAAAGAGTTATATTATTATATTGATAAAATAGATATATTATTAAAAGATAATAAAAAAATAGATGAAAATATTATTAAAAATCATTTAATTAAAATTAATTTTTTTCAACATGAAAGATTAATACATTTATTAGTAACATTATTTTATGTAGTAGTATTCTTTATCTTTTGTGGATTAGGCTTTATCCATTATATATTTTTTAGTATAGCTATAATTTTATTAATATTTTGTTTATTTTATATAGTACATTACTTTCATTTAGAAAATGGAGTACAGTACTTATATAAGCAATATGACAAGATGATTGAAAAGGAGAAGTAAAATGATAATTAATTATTCAGATCAAGAAGTAATAACAGGAAAAAAAGCTATATTTTTAGCTGGGCCTACACCAAGAGAAGAAAGAGTTAAATCTTGGAGAGATGAAGCCTGTAGATTATTAGAAGAAAAAGGGTTTGATGGAGTTGTATATGTACCAGAATATTCTACTGGTAAACCATTAATAGATTATGATATACAAAAAGATGATGGTCAAGTAATGTGGGAAAGAATAGCATTATCTAACTCATCTGTAATACTATTTTGGATACCTAGAGAATTACCAGATATGCCAGCATTTACTACTAATGTAGAATTTGGTTATTGGTTACATTCAGGAAAAGCAATATATGGTAGACCTGATAATTCTAAAAAGAATCAATACCTAGATTGGCTATATGAATTAGATACAAAGAAAAAACCTATTAATAATTTAGAAGAATTAATAGATGAAACTATTATTTTAGTAGAAGAAAAAGGTATAACTAAAGAAAATAAAGTATTACCATTAAATGAAAGAAAAATAATGGAATAGGTGAATTATGAGTTTATTAGGAAATATATTATGGATTATATTTGGAGGACTAATTAGTGCATTAGGATGGTTCTTTTCAGGACTTATTTGGTGCATTACTATTATAGGTATTCCATATGGTAAACAATGTTTTAAATTTGCATCATTATCTCTCGCACCATTTGGTAAAGATGTAGAATATGGTGGTGGAACAATATCTTTAATAGCTAATATTATTTGGATAATATTCTTTGGTATTCCAATGGCTATTGGTAATTTAATTACAGGTTGCCTATGGTGTATTACTATTATAGGTATACCATTTGGATTACAATTCTTTAAAATAGCAAAATTATCTCTAATGCCATTCGAATCTAAAATAATACAAAAATAGAACTGATTACAGTTCTTTTTCTTTTATATAAATAAATTTTATGTTTACTAATAATCTATATAATTATAAAATAGAATTATAAGATATCAAAATAAGGAGGTGTACATTATGAAAAAAGGTTTTGATAACAATAAATATGTAAAAATACAAAGTAAAAAAATAAAAGAAAGATTTAAATTATTTGATAAATTATATCTAGAAGTAGGGGGTAAATTATTTGATGACTCTCATGCCGCAAGAATCTTACCTGGTTTTAAAAACGATGTTAAAATCAGTATGTTTAAAGAACTTAAAAATGATTTAGAAATAATTTTTTGTATAAATGCTGGAGACATTGAAAAAAACAAGACTAGAGGAGAATATGGTATTACTTATGACCAAGAAACTATATCTTTAATTAATAAATCTAAGAAAATGGGATTTAGTGTTAACAGTGTAGTTATTACTTTATATAAAAATCAAGTTAGTGTAGATAAATTTATTAATAAATTAAATAGAAATGGTATAAAAACTTATATTCATACCGCAACAAAGGGTTATCCAACTGATGTAGATACAATAGTAAGTGATGAAGGTTATGGAGCAAACCCTTACATAGAAACAACTAAGCCATTAATACTAGTTAATGCCCCAGGACCAGGTTCTGGAAAACTCGCAACATGTCTATCTCAAATATATCATGAAAATAAACGTGGTGTTAATGCAGGATATGCTAAATTCGAAACATTCCCAGTATGGAACCTACCACTAAAACATCCTGTAAACTTAGCTTATGAAGCAGCTACTGCTGATTTAGCAGATGTTAATATGATTGATCCATTTCATTTAGATAAATATGGTGAAATGGCAGTTAATTATAATAGAGATATAGAAGCATTCCCAATTCTTAAAAGTATTTTAAGTAAAGTATCAACTAATTTTATATATAATTCTCCTACAGATATGGGAGTTAATATGGTAGGTTTTTGTATTACAAACGAAGAAGTAGTAGAAGATGCTTGTAAAAAAGAAATTGTTAGAAGATATTATAATGAATTAAATAATTATAAAATGGGATTAGTAGAAGAAGATACTTATAAAAAGATTAAATTATTAATGAACGAAATAAATATAGACGAAAATTATCTTGATGTTATTAAACCAGCACTAATAAAAAAAGAAAAAGAAAATAATCTTCCAGTAATAGCTATGAAAGTTAATAAAAAAATTATTACTGGTAAACAAACTGATTTATTAACTCCAGCAGGATCTGTAGTATTAAATGCAATTAAGTATTTAAGTAAAATACCAGATGATATATATTTACTTAGCCCATCTATTTTAGAACCAATTCTTGAATTAAAAAAGAATATGAATTCTGGAGATAGACTAAATTTAAATGAAGTTTTAACAGCACTTAGTATATGTTCTGTAACTAATCCTTTAGCTGCAAAAGCATTATCTTCTCTTTCAAAACTAAAAGATTGTGAAGCACACGCTACATATATTGTAACTAATGGTGATAAAAAAGCATTAAAAGACTTAAAAATTAATATTACTTGTGAAAGTGAATTCTTAGAAGATTAAAATAATCTTCTTTTTTTATTAAAATATGATAAAATGTATAATGTACAGGAGGATATATGATAGAAGTAAAAAATGTTTCAAAAGAATTTGAAAAAGAAATAGAAAAAGGTAAAACTATTAAGTTCAAGGCAGACGACGATTTATCATTTGAAGTAAAAGATGGTGAAATTTTAGGTTTATTAGGACCCAATGGAGCTGGTAAAACTACATTACTTAGAATGATAGCTGGTATTATGAAACCAACAGAAGGTGAAGTATTAATAGATAAAATGAGCTATTTAAAAGATGATATAGAAGTAAAGAAAAATATTGCTTTTTTATCTGGTAATACTAAATTATATAAAGATATTTCATGTGTAGAATTATTAAAAATGTGTGCTGCATACTATGGAATGGATAAAAATATTATTAATGAAAGAATAGCTGAAGTAGTAAAAAGATTTGATATGACTTCATTTAAAGATCAAAGAATAGGTAATTTATCTACTGGACAAACTCAAAGAGTAGGAGTAGCTAGATGTGTTATGCATGATCCCCATAATTATATTTTAGATGAAGCAACTTCTGGTCTAGATATAATATCTAGTCAAGTAATATTAGATTTTATTAAAGCAGAAAGAGATAAGGGAAAATGTATAATTTATTCTACACACTACATGGAAGAAGCAGAAAATATATGCGATAGATTAGTATTAATAAATAAAGGTAAGATTATCGCAATAGGTACACCAGAAAAAATATTAAAAGATACTAAAACTACTAATATAAGAGATGCATTCTTTAAACTTATAGGAGGTGCTACAAATGAAATGGAATAATATAAAAATAACTATATTTAAAGAATTACGTGGAATAATTAGAGATCAAAAATCACTTAGAAAACTAATATTATACCCATTAATGATACCTCTAGTAATATTATTATTTGGATTTTTATTTGATTCAATTAATGATTCTACATACAATGTAGGTATTAATTATTCTCTAAATAATGAAGAAAAAGAAATAATAAAAGATTTAAAAAATATAAAAACAAAAGAATATAAAAATAAAAAAGAATTAGAAAAAGCATATAATAATGGGGATATTTCAGGATATATTATAAAAGATAATAATATATATACAATATATGTAGATGAATCTCAAAATAGTGGGGAAGCAATACTTGCATTAACTGGATCATATTTAGATTCATATAATAAAGTACTTGGAAGTGACTATTTAACTAAAAATAATATTGATTCTAATAAAGTATATAATAGTATTATTATAAAAAATGAAACTCTTACTAAAGAAGAGACAAATGTATTTACTACAATTTTATTTAGTATGATAATGACTTATTTAATTATGATAGTAGTAATGGTATGTGTAGTAGTAGTTACTGATGCAACTTCTGGTGAAAAAGAAAGAGGTACTTTAGAGACTATTTTAACGTTCCCTGTAAAGAGTTCTGAATTAGTAATAGGAAAATACTTAGCCACATCAATTTTAAGCTTCATAATAGGTACAATTGCTTATTTATCAGCTATACCTACATTATCTATTGGAAAAAATATGTTTACTTCATTTGAAGATATAGTATTTATGACAGATATTAAAACAATATTATTAGTTATATTTGTAATATTTTTAAGTGCATTATTATCTTCAGGAGTATGTATGGCTCTATCTGGTAAGGCAAAATCGTATAAAGAAGCTCAATCTTCTCTACAATTTATCACAATACTTCCAATGATACCTTATTTTTTAAGATTTATGGAAATAGATAATTATGTATTTAATTTAATACCAATAGCTAATTGTGGTGGAGCATTAAATGATATAGTAGCTAATACTATTAATAGTAAAACTCTATTAACTATAATATTTACTACTATAGTTTATACAATAGCTATATTAATGTATATATCTAAACAATATAAAAAAGAAGAGACTTTATTCTTATAAGTCTTTTTTATTTTATTATAACTTTAATTTCACTAATATTTCATAATTTTCTAACTCTCTATCTGTTATATATAAAAAAAGACTAGATTATCTAGCCTTTTATATTGATATTTTTTACTAAATATGTTATAATATGTCTACTTTTAGGGGGAAAATTAAATGTCAGAAATAAAAGAAAAAATCCAAACAGTATTAAGCAAAAAATATACTCATATTGTAAAAAACGGTAGAACATACTTTGTAGATGATAATTACAATGTAGTAGCTTCATCTGATGATAAATCAATCACAATGTATTTTGATTTCAAAAAATGTAGTAGAGAAATTTGGAATCATTATGGAAAAGTAATGGTTACAATGATATCTGATTTTAGAGTAAATGATAAAACCGCAGATGTATTAGTAGTAAAAGGCTTATGTGGTGCGTGTAATGATGCTATTATAACTGAAGATTTTGCCTTCAGAACAGGTTCTAATTACACATTACGTTATGAACTTGGAGAATATAGTGAAAACCTAGGTAATTGTGGTGAACTTAGTTGTTATGACCATATTGCAAATATTAATATATGTAATGCTATTAATTTTAAAAATATTTGTGTATCAGATTTATCAGAAGATGGATTCGTTGTAAATATTATAGGAAATCAAAAAGAAAATAATAACAGCGATTATACAGAAGTTTATAAATATTGGAGAAAAGAAAATAATTGGTATTATACTTATGGTATTCAAACAAGAGGTTCATATGAAACTAGAGGTTGGACTGAAAGAAGAAGATATAGTACTACTGATTATGAAGATATATATGAAGCATATGATTACACTATAGACGAAGAAATGGCTAAAAGAAGTACATTTAAAAATTCAACAAGTAGATCTAAACATAGAACAGCACAAATGGAATATGAATTAGCTAAACGTAGTGGTAATGATAAAGTAAAATCATTAATCTATCAACGTAGAGCTAATGTTAATAGAAATAGAGTAGGACAAAATACTAAATAATTAAAAGACTAGAATTCTAGTCTTTTTAATTTTATATATTTTTGTTATAATTTTTATAGGTGATAATATGAATAAATTTATGGAAGAAGCAATAGAATTATCAGAAGAAAATTTTGATAAAAATTATGGAGGTCCTTTTGGAGCTTGTGTTGTAAAAGATGGAAAAATAATAGGTAAAGGAATGAATAAAGTAATAAAAAATATGGATCCTACTGCTCATGCTGAAATAATAGCTATTAGAAATGCTTGTAAAACACTTGGTACACATGATTTAACTGGCTGTGAGATATATACATCATGTTATCCTTGTCCAATGTGCTTATCTGCTATTATCTGGGCTAATATTAAAAAAGTTTATTATGGTAATACTAAAGAAGATGCTGCAGATATTGGATTTAGAGATGACTTTATTTATGATTTTATAGAAAAACTAGAAGATAATAAAGAAAATAAAAGAATATTAGATTTAAAAGAATTAAATAGAGAAGAAGCATTAGAAGTATTTAATAAATATAAAGCAGATAAAGATAAAATAACTTATTAGGAGGATATATGAATATAAAACTCTTTATACAAGCAATTTTAAAGTTTTTATTAGGATTAATCTTAGTAGGAGGATTATTATTTATCCCAGCTAATTCTTTTAATTATATTAATGCTTGGATATTTATAGCTATATTATTTATTCCTATGTTTATATTTGGAATAATCCTTATGATAAAAAATCCTACTTTATTAAAAAGTAGATTAAATGCTAAAGAAAAACAATCCAAACAAAAACTAGTAGTAGGACTAAGTGGTCTTATGTTTATAAGTGGTTTTATTGTCGCAGGATTAAATTATAAGTATAACTTTATAATTTTACCTAATATAGTGGTCATAATTTCTTCTATTGTTTTTATAATATTTTATATATTATATGCTGAAGTATTAAGAGAGAATACATATCTTTCTCGCACAATAGAAGTAGTAGATAATCAAAAAGTAATTGATACTGGAATGTATGGTATAGTAAGACATCCAATGTATATAGTAACTATCATTCTATTTTTTATGATACCTTTAGTATTAAATTCACTAATATCATTCTTCATATTTTTAATCTATCCAATAATAATTGTTATAAGAATAAATAATGAAGAAAAAGTATTAGAAAAAGAATTAAAAGGATATACTGAATATAAAAAGAAAGTTAAATACAGGCTTATACCATTTATATGGTAAAAAAACTTTAAATGATTAGAAATATATAAATTAATTACATGGAAGATAGATTTAGATATTCAAATATTAGAGGTAATAAAACACTATTAAAAGCAATTAAAAATATAAAAGACTAAACAAATTTATTAATGTAAATTTGTTTTTTTATAGTATAATTATAGTAGGTGATAAGATGAAGAAAGCTCTAATAATAATAGATATACAAAATGATTATTTATACGATAAAAGATTAAAAAAATTTAATTATGATACTAATACAGTAATTAATAATATAAATAATACAATAAATAAATATAAAGAAGATTCTGATATTATTTATATATCTCATCTTATTAATAATTTTCCAACTAATAGATTATTATTTGGGTATTCAATTAAAGGTACTATAGGTGCAGAATTATATAAAGATTTAAATATAGTATCTAATTATAAGTTTAATAAATATTTGCCTAGTGCTTATACAAATAATAAATTTAAAAAGTTTATGAAAGAAAATAACTATGATGAAGTATATATATGTGGATTAGATAATTGTGGATGTGTATACCATACAGCACAAAGTGCATTAAAAAAAGAAAAGAAAGTTTATATTATAAAGAATTGTACATTTAGTTGTTTTAAAAAGAACAAAGTAGACAAAGTAAATAATAAATTAAAAATACTAGGAGCTAATTTTATTTAGGAGGAAATATGACTAAACAAGAAATAATAAACGACATAGAAAAAAGAATAAATAATGCTAAAGTAAATGATAGATTTTCAATATTTATGTTTAATTGTGTAAAAGATAAAGTCTTTGATAAAAATATTAAAGATGATTATTTGGAAATGTTATATGATATTTTACAACAATGGGATGAAAACTGTAAATTACCATATAATACAGGAGTATTATTAAATGAATTAGAACAAGACAATACAATTATTCCTACAGTTCACAGAACATTCTTTAAATATGATGAAATTAATGGATATAAACATAATAATGATTTAGATGATATTATGTGTAATGGTTTAATAAATCAAGGTCACAATAACGCAATTGGAGGTTCTGTAATAGAAAATGGTGCTCCAAATTTATCATTAACTATGACAGATATTAAAGATATAGGGGGAATAATTAATATAATTGCATCATATAAAGGAAGTAATACAGCAATAATCGCTGCATTTCCAAAAACAATAGTAGATAAAAATTTAACTAATATCAATGATAATGAAATATATGATAAACATAATGGATATTATTATATTAAACCTAAATATATTCTAGGAGCATTAATAAAAAATGATAATAATTTAGATTCTTTTTATTTAAAAAATGAAATACTAGAAAGAAGATATAATTTAGATAATGACAAAAATAATCAAATATGATAGTATTTATAAAGTAAAGGAGAATTATATGAAAAAGAAACAAAAATTATTAGTAACAGTAATTATATTACTTATAATTTCTATTATATATACATTATTAATTAAATATGTAGATGTAAAAGAAGTAGGAAAAGAAAATGTAGAAGTAGGTTTTTCTACAATAAATAAATTATTTTATGATACAGTTGGGGTAAGTGATTTATGGTATAAAATATCTAAATACTTAGGACTTATACCATTCTTAATATGTGCATATTATGGTTTTATAGGAATAAAACAATTTATAAAAGAAAAATCTCTTAAAAAAGTAGATAAAAAACTTATTTATTTAGGAGTATTTTATATAATAGTATTAATATTATATGTAGTAGCAGATAAAATTGTTATAAATTATCGTCCAGTATTAGAAGATGGAGTACTTGAATCATCTTATCCATCATCACATACATTATTAGCTGTATGTGTATGTGCATCATCACTATTAATATCTAAATACTATGTACCTAAAAAATATTTAAAATACTTTGATAATATTTCATTTGTATTAATGATATTTTTAACAGTAGCAAGAGCCCTTTCTGGATATCATTGGTTTACTGATATTATTGGAGGAATAATCATATCAATATTCTTAGTATCCGCATATAAATATTCAATATATCAAGAAAAAACTATATAAAATTTATTAAAAGCCCACAAGGCTTTTTATTTTTATGATATAATGAATAAGGTGAGTAATATGAAACGTAAAAGATATAGATTAAAGAAAAAATTAATTATATTAAGATTACTAACTTTAATATTTATAATAGGAATAATATATAACTCGACTAGATTAATTAATTATGAATCAGATTTAAAAGAAAATAACAAAATTCAAATTAATTTAAATGAATATATAGATAAAGATAGAGTAGAATTTGATGAATTAAAAAAACAAAATAAAGATACAGTAGCTTTTATTAAAGTTAATAATACTAGAATTCATTATGTAGTAGTAAAAGGTAAAGATAATGATTTTTATTTAAATCATAATTTTAATAAAGAAAAAAATATAGCTGGATGGATATTTGGAGATTTTCGTAATAATTTTGATGAAACTGATAGAAATTTAATAATATATGGACATAATATGAAAGATGGATCTATGTTTGATACATTAATTAAGACTATAGATAAAGAATGGTATACAAATAAAGATAATTATATAGTTAAATTAATTACTGAAAAAGGTAGTTATAAATATAAAGTATTTTCAACATACTCAGTTCGCGCAGAAGACTATTATATTAATACAGGTTTTAATAACGATAAAGAATTTGATAAATTTGTAAATACATTAAAAGATAGATCTGTATATAATTATGGTACAGAAGTTAATGGTACTGATAAAATATTAACGCTATCTAGTTGTATAGGTGATGGAAGAAAAAGGGTTGTATTACATGCAAAACTAATAGAGAAAGAAGAGAATTAATATGTCAAATTTAATATTTAGATATGGGGCTATGAATTGTGGTAAAACAAGTGCTTTAATACAAGTGGCAAACAATTATGAAGAAAATGATAAAGTAGTAAGAGTAATAAAATCGCGTGAGGATTCCAAAGGAGAAGAATATATCACTTCACGTACAGGATTAAAAAGAAAAGTAGATATTTTAATAGGAAAAGATGAGTCATTTGAAAAATACTTTGATGATTGGAATAATAATGTACATTGTATTTTAGTAGATGAAGCCCAATTTCTAACAGAAAAACAAATAGAAGAATTATGGTTAGTTACTAAAATGTATGATATACCAGTACTTTGTTATGGTTTAAGGACACATTTTAAATCAAAGACATTTGAAGGAAGTAAAAGATTATTAGAACTATCTGATACTATAGAAGAATTAATAACTATATGTAGTTGTGGTAAAAAAGCTAAGTTTAATGCCAGATTCTTTGAAGGAGAATTTACACTTGAAGGTGATGAAGTAGAAATAGACGGAGAAGATCCAAGAGTAAGTTATAAACCTATGTGTGGTAAATGTTATATTAAAAAAAGAATAGAATACAATAAAAAGGAGAATTTATGATAAGACTAAGAGATTTATTTATAAAAATTTTTAAACCTAAACATAAAAATGAACCATGGTTAGATTATTATTCAAGAGAAGAAAGAAGTATTAAGTTTACTACTAAATCTATTTATAATTATATGGTAGATTCAGTAGGTGATGATACTGATTTCATTGCATTAAACTATTTTGATAATAGAATTAGCTATAATGAATTTTTTGAAAATATTAATACGTGTGCAAGATCATTAAGAAGTTTTGGAGTAAAAGAAGGAGATATTGTAACAATATGTTTACCTAATATGCCTGAAGCATTATATGCATTTTATGCATGTAATAAAATAGGGGCAATTGCTGATATGGTACATCCTCTAAGTAGTCCAGAACAAATTAAATTTTATTTAAATGAAAATAAAAGTAGATTTTTATTCTTAATAGATTTTAATTATGATAAATTTAAAGATGTAATAGATAAAACTCTAGTATATAAAACTATATTAGTATCTCCTAAACTTAGTATGCCTTTAGGTCTATCTATTGGATATAGCTTAACAAGAGGTTTAACTACTAAAAAGCCTCCACTAAACGATATAGATTATATGTCATGGAAAGATTTTATGTTACGTGGAGTAGCATATTCTAAAGAATTCTCAGCTGATGTAAAAAAAGATGATACTGCATTAATTTTACATAGTGGTGGTACTACTGGTACTCCTAAAGGAATTATGATATCTAATTACAGTTTTAATGCTTTAGCCCAACAATCTGGTGTTAATGTTATAGATGTTCGTCCTAAAGATAAAATTGTTACTATTCTCCCAATTTTTCATGGATTTGGATTAGGAGTTTGTATTCATACACCTCTATGTTTAAAAGTAGAAACAATATTAATGCCTGAATATGATGCAAATAGATTCTATAAAATATGGAAAAATGATAAACCTAATGTAATACTTGGAGTTCCTACATTATGGGAAGGTATGATGAGTAATAAAAAATTTGATAAAGTAGATATGTCTCAATTAAAATACATAGTTAGTGGAGGAGATTATTTAAGTGTATCTCAAGAAACAAAAATAAATAACTTCCTACATAAACATGGAGCTCATATTAATATAGCCAAAGGTTATGGTATGACAGAATCTGTTGCGGCTACTTGTTATACATTTCCTGGAACTAATGAACCAGGTAGTATTGGTATACCTATGGTAGGTAACACGTATAAAATATGTAATCCTGAAACAGGAGAAGAAATGAAGATTGGTGAAGAAGGAGAAATTTGTGTTAATGGTCCAACACTTATGAAAGGATATTTAAATAACCCAAAAGAAACTAAAAATATATTAAAACGCCACAAGGATGGTAAAATATGGTTACATACTGGTGATATTGGTTATATCGCAACTAATGGTATAGTTTATTATACACAAAGATTAAAACGTATGATTATAGTATCTGGATTTAATGTATATCCATCAATGATAGAAGAAGTATTAGAATCTCATCCAGCTATTAAAAAAGCATGTGTAATAGGAATACCTCATCCATATAAAATGCACGTTCCTAAAGCATTTATAGTACTAAATGATGGATATAAAGATTCAAGTAAATTACAAAAAGAATTAAAAGATCTATGTAAACATGAATTAGCAGTTTTCTCAGTACCAAAAGAAATAGAAATACGTAAAGAATTACCTAAAACTTTATATAATAAAGTAAATTATAAAGAATTAGAAAAGGAAGAAGAAAAGAAGAATAAATAATTCTTCTTTTTATAGAAGTATATGAAAATAAATAATAAGAAACGCCTATTAAAATATATGTTTCTATTTAGATCAAATATATTTAAATTTACTAAGTTTGAAACAGATTCCAAAGATCCAGAATTAAAAAAACTAATAGAATTATTAAATATAAAAAACAAATATAAAAGAATATATAAAACTATTAATGATATGTGTGATTATATAGACAATTACTATAACGGTTGTAGTAGTAATCCATGTAAATTTAAAAATGATATATGTATTTGCCATAGAAATAATAATTTAAATTATAAAAACGGTTGTTGTAGAAGATGTATATATCAAACTAATAAAGGATGTCCTACAAAGAATTTTGCTTGTAAGATGTTTAATTGTTCATATATAAAAAGACACATAAAAGAATTAGATTATAATGATATAGTACTATTAAAATTACTAAGTATAAGACAACAATCAATATTAAAATATGATTATTATTCTACAATAGAAGAAGTAACAAAAGATTTATATTATCCATCAATTATTTCATTAATTAGAATAGACTATAGAACAATAAAAAGAAGAATATTACTAAAAAGGAGACAACATGTTAGCAGGAATTATAAAACAAAATGATAATAATTATTATATAGATTTAAAAGAAGAGAATAATATAAAAACAATAAGTATAATTCATTCTAAAAAAAATAAAACAAGATGTTTAAAAGAAGAAGAAGCTATTTTTTTATTAGAAACAATTCTTTCTTCAAATTTAACTTATAAAGAAAAATATAATGATTATGATGTATATTTAGATGAAGCTGATAATAAAAGATTTTTTAAAGATGGAAAAGAAGATTTTAAAATGTTCTTTTACAATAATGGTATAGATTATATTAAATATAAAAATAGGGGTAAAGAAGAAAAAACAAAAAAATTTAAAATATCAGTAGGTAAAACACTATTCACAATAATTTTAGGTTCTACAATTATTCTTTCTTTTCCAAAATATAGATACGGAATAATAGATCCATTATATAACCAAGAAATAACTATAGATGATACAAAAAAATTAATATATAATTCAAATTATTTATCTACAGATGAAAAAGTGTTTTTATATAATGAGGATTTTTTAAATGATGTTTTAGAAATATCTGATGATAATAGAAATTATAGTTTAAGAGAAAAATTAAAAGATATAGAAATATATATTTATGACAAAAATAATAAACCTCATACTTCAGGATATTATAATTCAATAGAACCAAATATAATTAATATATGTGATGAAGAACTTCCTACTGATAGTGAAAAATATTATGATACATTATCTCATGAATTTGTTCACTTACTTCAAAATGAAAGTGATTACTTATATATACATGAAGCTTCTGCTGAATTAATGAGTAATGAATATTATTATAGTAAATTAGATTCTTATCTTCCCGAAGTAATAAGATTAAAAGTTTTAATGGAAATAATAGGTCCAAAGCCAATAATGCAATGTAATTTTGAAGATAATGATAAAGCATTAGAAGAAGCAATAAGTAAATATTTAAATGAAGAAGATACAAATAAATTATTAGATTTATTTAGAAGTGATAGTGATGATTTTTTGGATTTTGCAAAAGAAGATAAAATTAATGATGAAGTTGATAAACTATTAGCCAATATGTACAAAAACAAAACTGGTAATGATATAAATACAGATAAATTAATAAGATTAATTTATCGAGATGATCCGTTTATAAAAAGATGTTATTTTAATCAAAATAGAGAAGAATTTGAAAAAGAAACTATATTAGAAACAAAAAGAGTAGACTTAGGAACTACTACTATCGAAAAAGTAATAAACTCAAATGAGGTAGAAAGTTATTATTATTTAGATACAAAAAGAATGTCTGAAAATGAATATGAATCATTATCTACGCAAGAACAAGAACAGTATTTAGATAAATCAATAAAATATAGGCCTATAGAAGGAGTAAGCGTTGAAATAGATGATAACGCACCACTAACAATGTATAATGAAGATGATATAAATTATATTGTACATGGAAATAAATATAATCAAAGTGAAGCAAAAGCTTTAGGTTATTTAGAAAAAGAAATAGTATTAACATCTGGAAAAACAGTCACTAATTTTAATGATATTGAATTAAATAAATGTAGTACATTAAAAATAACATTTAAAGATGGTAGAGTAGGTGAAACAACTTATAATAAAAGAAATGATACATGGGGTTCAGTAATAATATATAAATTTGAAGATATAAAAGTCCCTTCAATTAAAGAAAAATTTAGTGATCAGTTTGAACATGAAGAATCAAAAAATATAGAAATTTTAGATATGTATGAAGATTATGTTAAAAATGATAAAAGTGAAGCGAAATTGATATAATTTGCTTCTTTTTTTGTTATTTTTAGTATAAAATAAAGTAAATGCAACCAAAACTTTACATAATTTCCAACCAAAGTGTATAGATTGCTACCATAAAATAATATAAAATTATTGTCATGAAAGAGGTGAAAATATGAAGTTTGGAGATAAATTAATAGAACTTCGAAAAAAGAATGGCTACTCTCAAGAAGAGTTAGCAGAAAAGCTAGGTGTGTCTAGACAAAGTGTAAGTAAATGGGAAAGTAATAATACTTATCCTGAAACAGATAAGATAGTTCAAATTGCAAATCTATTTGATTGCTCTATGGATGATCTTATTAATGATAAGGTAACAGATGTAGAATCTTCCTTAAGAAAAAATAAAAATAATGTTACTAAGGTTTGGAATTCTTTCTTAAGTTTCCTTACTGATTCAATTGATATGTTTTCTAAAATGACATTTACTCAAGGATTTAAATGTATTATAGAAATACTTATCTTATGTTTCCTACTTAATATTGGAGGAGTATTAATATGTGGTGGTGTATCAGGAATAATTGCTAATATATTCTCATTCTTATCATATGAAAGAGTAAGATTAATAAACGATGTATTAAATGCTTTATTTAGTTTAATATGGTTTATAATAGCTGTAATTATTGTTATTCATACATTTAAGATTAGACATCTTAATAACTATGAAAATGAAAAGAAAGAAAAGAAAGAAATAATAAGAAACGAAAAAGGTGAAGAACAAGAAGTAGTATTTGTAAAAAATGAAAATGAAAAACCAGCTGAGTTTTTAGGAACATTAGCTCAAATAGTAATAGCCTTTATTAAATTTATAGCTTTCTGGATACTTATAGGTACAGCAGCTTCAACAATAGGATTAATTGTAGCTATTGTATTAGTACTAGTACATATTCCAATACATATTATGTTCTTATGGATTAGTTTAGGTTTAATTGGTGGAGCTGCTATCGCAATCCAAGTAACTAGTTTATTAATATGTTTCATATTTAATAAAAAATTAAATGTAAAAAAGAATTTAATAATATTTATAATTTCTTTAATAGTAATTGGATTAAGTATTGCTGCTACTGCTATAACTGCTAGTAAAATAAATTATGTTACTGATGAAAATATATTTAATCCTAAAACTAAAACAATAGAAATAGATTACAAAGATAATTTAGTAATAGAATCACATGGAGATGGTGTATCTAATTCATACAAATATATTATTGATAATAGTATGGAAGATAACAAAATAACTGCTAGTAGAGAAGTAGATACAAAATACTTTAAATTATATAGTTTTGAAACAGAAATGGATAATATGCCAGTACTTAAAATAGCTCAAAATGATAATGGTGATTTTAAAATATTCTATAATTTATTTGTAAAAAATCTAAAGAAAAATAAAATATATACATTTGGATCATATGGAGAAGATCCATTAGTAATAAAAGCTAATGAAAATACAATTAATAAATTAATTGAAAATCAAAAAAAATTATGGTTAGTAGAAGAAGAAAGAAAAGATAACCAAATAAATATAACTTCATATTATGATAAAGTATATTTCCCTAATGGATTAGAAGGAAAATATAACGCAATAGATGATACAATTACATATTATGAAAATGAATATAGTTGTAAAAAAGAAATAGAATCTACTAAATATGGAGAAAGAATCATTTATACATGTGATTATACAAGAGGAGAAGAATAATCTTCTCTTTTTGTTTTAAATATAAATATATATGATATAATTTATACAGTAGGAGATGATTACATGGATGATTTAAAATTAATAAAAAAACATTATGGTGAAAAAATGTCTCATCTATGTAGAGAATTATTCCCAACACTTTTAGAAACTGAAGGATTACTTTGGACAATACTATCTAAAAAATATGCCTATAATAAACATTTATATGAAGATATAAAAAAGAATTCTTGTGAAGAAGAATTTAAAAACATAATATATGAAGAAATAGATGTAGAAGATAATAATAAAATCATAGTTAATAAAACACCTAAAGAATTATTAGATGAAGCAGGTTATATATTATATGAATGTAAAACAGAAGATGATATAAATAAATTTAAAAAATATTATGCACCAGGAGAATCACTATGTACATTTAATGAAAATCGTTTAAAAAGATGTTATGTATTCTTCGCAGTAAAAAAAGACGTAGATAGAATAAAAAGAGAAGATTTTGATAAACCAGATAGACAAGATGAATATGGTACTTCTGTTATTAGTATTCAATTTACTAGAGATGATTCTAATACATTATCAATTAAAAATAGATATAAT
>CACZQV010000045.1 GCA_902783435.1 uncultured Erysipelotrichaceae bacterium
AAACCCTTATAAAACAAAAAGTGTTCCCTCTTTCGAGGGAACTTCAGGGGGTTCGGTTGAATATACTCTAACATTAAAACCGTTAGAGATATCAGGCGAGATATTATGTACCTCGCATCTTAATAATAAAATATAAAACGAAAAAAGTCAATTAGTTATATAAAATTATTTTTTATTTACATATTTGTAATTATTCCAGATGTAGGAGTTTTTACCATTACTTTTGTATCTTCATATAAATTTTCTAATCCATTAAAATATTTAGCAAAATGTAATAGTGATTCATCTACATTAATATTTTTCTTAGGAAGAACCCCTAATTCTTTTCTACTTCTAATACTTGCTTCCTTCTTTAATGATTTTTTACTAGAGCAAAATTCTTTTAGTTGTTTAAAATATTCTTTTTCCCCAACTTCAAAATAAAAATGAAAATCCTCTCTATAATAATCTGGAAGCATTGCTTTTATTTCTTCTTCAGTTAAACCAGTATCTAATAACATACGTACTTCATTTAACATAGATTCAAATAATCCTGCACCAAATAAATCAACGTCATACCCCATTCTGCTAAATTCATCACGATATATAGCATTTTCCATAGTTTTTATTATCATAATTTCTCTCCTTTTTATTTTGGACATGTTAAAGGCACAAAACATTGAGTTTCGTGCCTATACCACTCCACTAGTTGCATTATTTTATCATAAAGTCTTAATTTTGTCAATTAATTAACCTTTGTAATAGAATCTATTAACATTTTCTTTAATTCATCTTTATCTGTATCTTTATTTTCTAAGTACTCTTTTGAATCTTTTTTTGCTTGTAATAATATCTTATAATCATTCTTAATAGAAGCAATTTTAAAAGTCATATCACCACTTTGTTTAGTACCAAATAAATCACCATGACCTCTTAACTTAAAATCTTCTTCAGAAATAACAAATCCGTCATCTTCTCTTTCCATTATTTTAAGTCTTTCTGTATCACTATCACTTATTAAGATACATTGACTCTTACTAGTACCACGCCCTACACGTCCTCTTAATTGATGTAGTGTTGATAAACCAAATCTATCTGCATCAAATATAACCATAGTAGTAGCATTAGGTACATCTACTCCTACTTCTACTACAGTAGTAGATATAAGTATTTGTACTTCATTATTTTTAAATTGTTCCATAATAATATCTTTAGCTCCACCAGACATTTTACCATGAACAATATCTATTTTATATTTATCTTTAAAAGCTAATTTCATTTGATCTCTTAACTCATTAACAGTAGTTAAATCACTATTTTCGCTTTCTTCTATTAATGGAGCAATTACATATATTTGATGTTTATTTTTTAATTCTTCATACATCATTTCTAAAACATCTTTTATTTCACTATTCTTTTTAACTATAGTATCAATTTTTTGTCTACCTTTAGGTTTTTCTTTAATTGTAGATACATCCATATCTCCAAATATAGTTAAAGCATAAGTTCTAGGTATTGGAGTAGCACTCATATATAAAACATCTGGTTTAACACCTTTATTTTGTAAATTAGCTCTTTGATGTACTCCAAATCTATGTTGTTCATCTGTAATAACTAAACCTAAGTTATTATATTCTACTTCATCTTGAATTAATGCATGAGTACCAATAACCATACTAATAGTACCATCACTTAATCCTTTATATATCTCATTTTTTTCTTTCTTAGGAGTAGAACCTGTAAGTAAAGCAACATTTACTTTAGTACCCTTTAAAAATTTAACTAAATTAATATAATGTTGTGTAGCTAATATTTCAGTAGGAGCCATCAAAGCACTTTGATATCCACATAAATGATTAGCATACATTCCTATAAAAGAAACTATTGTTTTTCCAGAACCAACATCACCCTGTAATAATCTATTCATTCTAGTAGGAGATTCTAAATCATTTAAAATTTCTTCCATAGCTATATTTTGATCATTTGTTAAAGCAAATGGAATCTTTTCTATAAATTTATTTAATTTATCTCTATCTATTACTCTAACTAAACCATTCTTTTCTTTTTTATTTTGTTGTTTTAAATAATTAATCTTAAACATAAATTGAAATAACTCTTCATATTTTAAACGTATAGTTACTTCTTTTAATTTTTCACTTGTACTTGGATTATGAATAATATTTAAAGCTGTCTTTTTATTAACAAAATCATATTTTTCTTGATATTCTTTTGGTATATAATCTTGTACTTCTCTACCATACATTAATAAAGCCATATTAACATATGTAGACATATTCTTATTAGTTAATCCACTAGTACAATGATATACTGGTTC
>CACZQV010000046.1 GCA_902783435.1 uncultured Erysipelotrichaceae bacterium
AATGAAATACTTCAAATGTTACTTTTAAAACCAGAATTAGCTATCTTAGATGAAACAGATTCAGGACTTGATGTAGACGCAATTAAAACTGTAGTTAAAGGAATTAATTTATATAAAAATGATGATAATGCAGTATTAATAATTACTCATTCTACTAAGATGTTAAAAGGATTAAAAATAGATAAAGTTCATATCTTAGTAGATGGAAAAATAGTAGAAACAGGAGATAGTTCTCTAGCTACTAAAATAGATGAAAATGGATATAAAGATTATATTAAGTAGGTGAAATTATGGCAAAAACAAATGTAGATGAATACTTAGATGAAAATATATCAAATATCTATAATACTAAAGCCAATAATGTATCCCTAAAAAAAGAATATGGTCTAACAGAAGAAATAGTAAGAAACATTTCAAAAGAAAAAGAAGAACCAGAATGGGTATTAGATATAAGATTAAAAGCATTAAAAGCTTTCTATGAATTATCTGATCCAGATTGGGGACCTGATATTAGTTATTTAGATATTGATAAAATCGCAACATATGTAAAAAGTGTTGATAAAGAATCTCGTAGTTGGGATGATGTTCCAGATGATATAAAAGATATTTTTGATAAATTAGGAATACCAGAATCAGAAAAACAAGCTCTCGCAGGTAGTGGAGCTCAATTTGATTCAGAAATTGTTTATCATAATTTGACAGAAGATTTGAAAAAACAAGGAGTAATATATACAAGTTTTGATGAAGCAATTAAAGAATACCCTGATTTAGTAAAGAAATATTTTACGAAGATAGTTCCAATATATGATCATAAATATATTGCGCTACATTATGCATTATTTTCAGGAGGAAGTTTTGTATATATTCCAAAAGATGCAGAACTAGATAGACCTCTACAAAGTTATTTTAGATTAAATGCCCCAGGTGCAGGTCAGTTTGAACACACTCTAATAATTGTTGATGATAATGCTAAACTACAATTTATTGAAGGATGTTCTGCACCAGGATACAATGAAGTTAATCTTCATGCAGGATGTGTTGAATTATCTGTAGGTAAAAACTCATTTCTTAGATTTTCTACAATAGAGAATTGGTCTAAGAATATGTTAAATTTAAATACTAAAAAATGTTTTGTAGAAGAAAATGGAAAAATAGAATGGATTATGGGATCATTTGGTTCTCGTGTATCAATGTTATATCCATTAAGTGTATTAAATGGTGCCAATGCTACTTGTGAATTTACAAATATTTCATTCGCAGGTAAAGGACAAAACCTAGATACGGGATTAAAAATAATTCATAATGCTCCAAATACTAGTTCAGTAGTTAATTCTAAATCAATTTCTAAAGATGGTGGAATATGTACTTTTAGAAGTAACTCTATTGTTAAAAGAAATGCAAAAAATTCTAAACTATCAATTTCTTGTGAATCACTAATGATGGATTCTATTTCAAGAAGTGATACAATTCCTGTTGATACAATAGAAACAGATGACTGTATGTTTGCTCATGAAGCTACAGTAGGTAAAATATCAGATGAAGCAATCTATTACCTACAAACTAGAGGATTATCAGAAGAAGATGCTAAAGCATTAATCGTTAGAGGTTTCGCAGAACCAATAGCTAAAGCATTCCCAGTTGAATATGCAGTTGAAATGAATAGATTAATTAATCTAGAATTAGAAGGAACTATAGGGTAGGAGGTAATAAATGATGTCATACACTTTAAATAAACTACCTGTTAAAACTACAAATAATTTTAATGTTAATGAACTTAATATTGATTTAGAAATAAATGAATTAAATACAGATAAATTATATGTAGTAGAAGGAATAGAAGTAAAACAAGAAATTAAAAATGAAAAAATAACTTCACGTGTAGGTTTAGAATTTACAAAATACTTAGATTTAACAATTACTGTTGATAAAACTTATAATAAACCAATACTTGTTAATTATAATTTTGAAAATAGTGATGTACTTGTTAGTAAAATAAATATTAATTATAAATCTAATAGTAATGCAAACTTTATTATTACTTATAAATCACTAGATAATAATAAACATTTTAATCATTTAAAAGAAATAGTTAATATGGAAGAAAATTCTACAGGTACTATATCTTATATAAATCTTATGAATGATAATTCTACTATCATAATGTCTTATGAAGATAAAGTATTAGAAAATTCATCTATTACTCATAACTTAATAGATATTACTGGTAGTATTAGAATATACAATTCTTATTTAGAAAGTATTGGTTATAACTCTAAGAATTATTTTAATAATATTTATTTAGGTACTAATAATGATTTAATAGATATGAATTATGATTTAAAAAATATTGGTAAAAAATCTATTAATAATTTAAAAGTAGAAGGAGCCCTAAAAGATACATCTAAGAAAACATTTAGAGGTACAATAGATTTTAAAGAAGGATCTACTAAGTCAGATGGACAAGAAAATGAAAATTGTATTCTATTATCTGATACAACTAGATCTAGATCAGTACCATTACTACTATGTCATGAAGAAGATGTTATAGGTGCTCATGGAGAATCTACTGGTAAAATAGATAAAGATAAATTATTCTATTTAGAAACCAGAGGTCTAAATAGGAAAGAAGCAGAGAAATTAATAGTAATGGCTAACTTCACAAGTATTATTAATTTAATAGAAAATGAAGAGTTAAAAGAAGAAATAATAAAAAGAATAGAGGACAAGCTATAGTCCTCTTTTATTGACTAAAACACTATTTTATGGTATAATTAGCGCGTATTTTAAAGAGGGGATTGTATGAAATTTTTTATTGGAGGTAAACTATACGATTATTCTGAAGAACAACTAACTATACAATTAATAGATTATGGTGATGAAGCATATGTATATAGAATAAAAGGGCAAGCAGTAAAAATATATAAGCCTTTGTGTCTTAAAAGAAGATTAGATGAAGAAACAGTAGAATACTTCAAAACTATAAATACAAATAGATTATTATTACCTATAGATACTGTATATGATGAAAATAAAAAATTTAATGGGTATACTACAAAATTAATTGAAGTAGGTAATAAACAAACTATAGCTAGAATGAAAGTACCTAAGTTTTTAAAAGAAATACAGCTATTAATAGATGACACTAAATTATTAACTGAATTAGGTATAACTATTTGTGATTTTGATTATGAAGATATTTTATATGGAGATGGAATATATTATTGTGATCCAGGTAGTTTTGAAAGAAATAAAAAAATGACTTCAAGAAAAATAGAAGAAGCTAATAAAGAAGAAATCCATAAATTAATAATTGATGAGTTACTAAATCCAGTATGTAAATTAAATAAAAAACAATTATCTAATTTAAAAGAAAAGGTATTATCAGGAGAATATATCTCAGATATATTTTCTTATGAAGAGTATAAAGAAAAAGAATCAGTATCACAATTTATAAAAAGAATAACTAAGTAGTTATTCTTTTTATTTTATGTTATAATTTGAAATAGAAAGAGTGATTATATGAATAACTTTATAAAGAAAAATATAAATAAAATTATAACTATATTTTTATTACTAGGTCCTATACTAGATTTATTAACAGGAATATGTCTTCATTATTTTAAAATAAATCTAACTATAGGTATTATTATAAGAGTATTATTTTTATTATTTATATGTATAATCACTTTATTTACTTTTAAAAAGAAAAAAATACTTATACCATACTTAATTATAGGTATATATTTTATATTCTATATAATTGGAACATTCTTATATAAAGATAAATCTATATTCTTTGAAATACAAAGCTTAGTAAAAGTATTTTATTTTCCTATTATGTTAATATCTATATATTCTTTTAAAGATAAAATAAATATTAGTAAGAAAGTATTTTATATAATATTTATAACTTACTTAGTATCTATATTTATACCATTATTATTTGGTATAGGATATAAAACATATGAAATAACTAAAGTAGGTACTCTAGGTTTCTTTAATGCCGCAAATGAAGTAGGAGGAATTATATCTATATTAACTCCAATTATGTTTATTTTATTATTAAAAGAAAATAATAAAATTCTAAAAATATTATCAGTATTAATCTATATAATAGTAATACTAATGGTAGGTACAAAAACACCATTATTAACACTATTAATTACTATAGGATTGAGTCTTATTTACTTAGAAATAAATTACTTAAAAAAGAAAATGTATAAAAAAATAATTATATCTATCCTAGTAGTATTAATAGGATTATCTAGTTTAATTGTAATATTACCACATACTAATTTTTATAAGAATATAAAAACACATTTAGATTTCTTAGAAGTAGAAAAAATAACAGATGTATTTAAAGATGAAAAATTAGTAGATCATTTTATCTTTAGTCAAAGATTAACATTCTTAAAAAATAGAAATAAACTATATGAAAAATCTAATATATATCAAAAACTATTTGGAATAGGTTATCTAGATAATGGACATGAAGTTAAAATGATAGAAATGGATTATTTTGATATATTCTATAGTCATGGAATAATAGGATTTATTATTTATTTTATAACTACTATATATGTATTAATTAAAAATAGGATTAAAGATAAACTAACATATGAAAAATATATGTATAAGACATCTTTATTATTAATAATATTATTATCATTACTCACAGGACATATAATAACTGCACCATCAGTAAGTTTAATAGTAGTAATGATAATATTTAATGAGAAGAAGGTAAAAAATGAAGAGTAAAATAAAAAATAACAATATAAAAACTTATATAGGAATATTTGTATTTTTATTAATAATTCTATTTTTAAGCCCTATATCTGGAGATGATTGGGGTAATCATATAGAAGGTAGTAAAGGACTTTATCATATGATTAGTCAAGCTATTGGAATGTATTTTTCATGGGAAGGTAGACTTGTAAGTAGAATATTTATTAATATATTAACTTATAATAAATGGTTATGGAATATTACTAATTCACTTGTAATAGTAGGAATAATTTACTATATAGAAAAAATAGTAAAATTTAAAAATAAAAAACTAATGATATTATTAACATTCTTAGTAATACTATTTATGAATATTTTTACATTTTCTCAAGTAATTACATGGATCGCAGGTAATATTACATATTTATTCGTTATACCATTAATATTAATGTATATGTATATAATTTATTATAATAAAGATAATAATAAAAAAATAAATATACTATTAATATTTATAAATATTATAATACCTATGTTTATAGAACATATGGCAATCTTATTAATACTATTAAATATTTATTTTATAATAAGAGACTATTATAAAAATAAAACTATTAATAAAAAACTAATAGTATTCTTAATTATTTCTATTATTAGTTTCGCATCAATGTACTTTTCACCAGGTAATAGAATAAGAAGTGGAATGGAAAACCTAGAATTTAATAAATTATCTCTATTTGGAAAAATTAGTTATAACATTCCTAATTTAATTTTCTATACTTATAAAATAAATTATTTCTTAATACTTCTATTAGTAATAGGAAATATAATCTTAATAAAAAAATATATAAATAATAAAATAATAAAAATAATACTATATATATTTGAAAGTATATCTATAATATTTACAATATCTTATTTATTAGAAAGTTTTGGTATAAACAAATTATTATTCAGTAATAATAATATATTTATAATTATTTATTATTTTATATTAACTATTATTAATTTTCTATTATTAATAAAAAACTATAAAAAAGAAAAAGAAGTATTACCAATTATTTTCTATTGTATGGGATTAATTTCAAACTTAATTATGTTAATGTCACCTACATGGGGATATAGAACTAGTTTTTCTACATATTTATTCTTATCAATTAGTTATTTAATAATTATAGATAAAAATATAAATAAAAATAAAATAATAACTATAAGTACATATACCTTAACAGTATTAGGAATACTATTTTACTTATTATTTTATATTAATATTAGAAAAGTTAATTTAATTAATGAAAAAATAATAAAAGAAGCAAATAAAAAACATTCTAAAGTAATAGAAATCTATTCTTATCCAGGATTTGCTCCTTGTAATATAAATCCAACTAACGATTATCATCTAGGTAAGTTTAAAGAATATTATCATATTAAAAATAATGTAGAAGTAAAAATAATTAATAATAATTGGAAATATATAATTATTTATAAATAGGAGGTTTTTATGTTAAAAAAAGATTTAATTTCAATTATAGTACCATGTTTTAATGAAGAAGAAGCTATACCTGTATTTTATAAAGAAATATCAAAAGTAGCAGATTCAATGAAACAAGTAGAGTTTGAATTTATGTTTATAGATGATGGCTCAAAAGATAAAACATTAAGTATATTAAAAGATTTAAATAGTAAAGATAAAAGAGTACACTTTAGATCATTTTCAAGAAACTTTGGAAAAGAAGCAGGTATGTTAGCTGGACTTGAAAAAGTTAAAGGTGACTATGTAACATTTATGGATGTAGACCTACAAGATCCACCAACTATGTTAGAAGAAATGTATAAAACATTAAAAGAAGAAGATTATGATTGCATAGCTTTATATACTAAATCACATGAAGGATATAACTTTATTAGAAAAGGTTTAACTAATATGTGGTATAAATTAATAAATAAAGTATCTAAATCTAAACAAAAACCAGGAGCTAGAGATTTTAGACTTATGACTAGACAAATGGTTGATTCAATTCTTTCTATGAAAGAATATAATAGATACATGAAAGGTATGTTTGACTACGTTGGTTATAAAACTAAATGGATTGCATATGAAGCTCCAGATAGAAGTGTAGGTACATCTAAATTTGGTTTAAGAAAACTAATAAAATACGCAGTAGAAGGAATAACATCAACATCAACTGCACCTTTAACTACATCTACATTTATAGGCTTATTCTTTTGTTTAATTTCTTTTATCGCAATAGTAGTAATTATAGTTAAAACATTAGTATGGGGAGATCCAGTAACAGGATGGCCATCCCTTGCTTGTATAATACTATTTGTAAGTGGAGTACAATTATTCTTTTTAGGAGTATTAGGTACATATTTATCTAAAATATTCTTAGAAGTTAAATATAGACCAGTATATTTTATTAAAGAAGAAAAATAAAATGAAAAAATTAATAAGAAATATTCCACTTATATTAACAATCATTTATGCAGGATTAGTTAGTTTTACAGTATCCCCATATACATATGATGGGGTATACTTTGCTGCATTAAAAGGAAATATAATATCTATTGTTATTAATAGATATTTTACTTGGACTTCAAGAGTAATAATAGAAAGTGTAATGCTATTTGTATTAAAAAATCTTAATGGTATTTTATGGAATATTATTAATGCACTAATAATTATTTTATTATATTATTCTTTAAATAAAATATTTAATAAAAAGAAAGATTTATATATTAAATATATTATTTCAATATTAATAATGCTATATTCATATAATGATATGAATACTGCAGGATGGAGTGCTACTACAATTAATTATTTATGGCCTCTATCATTAGGAATATTTTCATTTATTCCAATAATACATAAATGTTCAAATAAAATACTATTTTTAACAATACCAGCTTTATTATTTACATGTAATCAAGAACAATGTGCTGCGTTAGTATTAGGATTCTCAATTATATTTTTAATACATTATTATAAAGAAAATAAAAGAATAAATAAATTAACATTAATATATTTATTAATATCAATAATAAGTATAGTATTTGCATTAACTTCACCAGGTAATGCAAATAGAGTAATGGTTGAATCGCAAACATGGTTTACTGATTTTAATAAACTAAATATTTTAGATAAACTATTAATATCATTTAGTAATACATATGAAGTATTATTAGGAAGAATAAACTATATAATTATATTATTATATATAGCATTAACATATTATTTTTATAAAAACAAAAATATAAAATTAATGATTCCAAGTATAATACTATTATTAGGAACAATTATAATACCTAAACTAAATATATATACATTGAATACATTATATTATTCACATCATGTAGAAAAAAATAATGTAATACCTATACTAAATCTAAATAGTACTAATTATATAATAACGATTATAGTATCACTTATATATCTTATAACTACAATAATATTATTATCAAAAATAAAGAAAAAAGAATTAAATATACTATGTCCTATTATATATATCGCATCTATTGCTTCTAGAATGATAGTAGGATTTTCTCCAACTATATTTACTTCATCATTTAGAACTAGTATATTTATGAATTTTTTAATAATAATGATTATTATAATAATATTAAAAAATATAAAATTATTGAAAAAAGAAAAGAAAATAATAATATTATTCTTATTATTCCTACTATTATCTAAAATAATATGGTTCAGAGTAATAAAACTATTATAATTTACAAAAACCTCCAAATATAGTATAATATGTATCCAATTAAGGAGGTTTTATTATGCTTAAAAATACATTAACAATCATACTAGATGAAGGTAATTACATATATGAACGTGGTACTATATGTGATTTAAGTACAAATGAAACTTCTAAATACATAGAAATAATTACTGATAGAAATGATAGTTATGAAGAATGTATAAATGATAAAATTGCTTTCAAATCTTCATATAATAATACAGAAGATGATTTTACATATGAAGAATTCTTTAATGAAGAATTTGATGTAGAAATAAAAGGTACTAAAGAAGATGTATTATACTTTTTAAATAATAATGAAATAAATAAAAAAATAACATTAAGTGGAGAAAATAATAGAGAATTAAGTATTAAAGATGAAGAATATATAAACTTTCTAATTAATAATTTAAATAATACAGATAATATATATTTAAAACTAGAAGGTAATACTAACGGTATTAATATAGAAGATTATAAATATACTATAAATTATATAAATAGTATTGTAGAAAAAATACAATCAAAAGAATTAACACCTTTTGAACAATTAATATATTTATATGACATAGTAAGAGATAGAAAATATATATTAGAAGAAGATAATGAAAGCTATACTATATCAAGAGATTTAACAGAAGTAATTAAAGGTAATAAAATAGTTTGTGCAGGTTTCTCTGAAATATTTGATAAAGTATCACAAAAACTAGGATTTAATTCAAAAATACAATGTCTACATAATAAAGAATTAACAAGTGGACACGCAAGAAATATGGTTTATATAAAAGATGATAAATATAATATTGATGGAATATTTGTATTTGATACTACTGAAGGTTGTAAAAGAGATGAAACAAATAATCATTTTAATTCATATTTATTTTGCGCAAGACCAAAAGAATTTTTTGAGTTTGCTGATAAAAAATTAAAAAATGATTATATAGATGATGAATTAAATATAATAAATGAAGTATATAATAAAGTAAGTAATGATGATTTTGATATAGATAGAGAATTATTAATAGTATTTTATTCAATATATTCACATTTAAGAAACATAGAATTAAAAGAAATATATAAATTAAACATAAAAGAAAATCAAAAAAACTTTAAACAAAAAGTAATAGATTTTTATAAATTATTTAACCAAATAATATCAATTGATACATATATAGAAGCTCTAACTAATGTAAGAATAAAAGAATATATAGAAAACGAAGAAAAATATCCATTATCAATAGAAAAATTAATAGAAATATCTCCATCTACAATAGAAGAAATAGATGAGGAAACAAGTAAAAAAATAAATAGAGTAAGATTATCTAAAACACTAAGAAAAGTACTAAATAAAAAGAATAATAAATAAAGCACTAAAGTTGCTTTATTTTTTTTATTGTTTTATAATTAAAATTGATGAAAGCGAGAATGATTATGCAAAAGAAATTAGGAATGGTAATTGTAAATTATAATGATTTTAAAATGACTAGTCGTTTACTTAATAATATTAAGAATTATAAATGTCTAGATTATATTGTTGTAGTTGATAATAATTCCACAGATGATTCTTTTGAAAAATTGAAAGAGTTTGAAAGTAACCGAATCACTATAATTAAAAATAGTAGTAGGCATTTTTCTTCAGGATTAAATGCAGGTGCTAAATGCTTAATTAAAAAAGTAGGAGAATGTAATATTATATTTTCCAACTCAGATATCATCATTAAAGGTGAGGAAGACTTAAAAAAACTTTC
>CACZQV010000047.1 GCA_902783435.1 uncultured Erysipelotrichaceae bacterium
TCTAATGTTACAAGTGTATATGCAAGAATAGATGATCCTGATAATGGAAAACCTGGATACTTTACTGATATAAAAGATAAACCACAAAATTAGACTCGTAAGAGTCTTTTTTTATGTTATAATATAAGCGGAATTGTTATTGAAAGAAGTGATACAGTGGAAAAGAAAGAATATAAATATGATGCTTTTATTAGTTATAGACATTGTGATTTAGATAAGTTTGTTGCAGAAAATTTACATAAAGCTTTAGAAACTTATGATTTACCTAATAATATAAAAGAAAAATTAAATATAGAAGGAAAGACATTTAAAAGATTATTTAGAGATCAAGATGAATTACCTTTATCTAGTAATTTGGAAGATCCTATACTAGAAGCTTTAAATGATTCTAAGTATTTAATAGTTATTTGTTCTCCTAGATTAAAGGATTCTTTATGGTGTAAGAAAGAGATACAAACATTTAAAAAGTTAAGAGGAAGAAAGAATATCTTTTGTGTTTTAATTGAAGGAGAACCAGATGAATCTTTTCCTGAAGATGTGCTTTTTGAAGAAGTAGAAGAAAAGGGTAAAAAAGTAAAGAAACCAGTTGAACCACTAGCAGCTGACGTTCGTGGAACTACTAAAAAAGAAGTATTAAAAAAGATTCATGAAGAAAAACTAAGATTAGCTGCGGCAATGTGTCATATTGATTATGATGATTTAAAACAAAGACATAAATTAAGAGAACAAAAAAGAAAAATGAATATATTAATGGCAATATCTGTTGCTAGTATTTTATTTGTGCTTTATACATCTATTATGTTAATAAAAATAAATAGTCAACAAAAAGTATTAAAACGTCATCAAGCAGTAACTTTATCTACTAAAGCAAAAAACTATTTAAAGAAAGATAAAAGATATGATGCGATTAAATCTTCATACCAAGCATTAACTAAATTTAAAGGTGTTAAAATGCCATATACTTCTGATGCAGAATACGCATTAACAGAGAGTTTAGGAGTATATGATGTAGGATCATCATATAAAGTAGTATCTGAAATTAAAACAGAAGGTGTAGTTGATTATATTAAAACAAGTGAAAATAATAAATATGCAGCTGTTTATGATGAAGGAGAAGTAATTACTTTATTTAATACTAAAACTTTAGAAGTAATAGATAAATATGATGTTAGTAAAGTATATTCTGATGAACATTCATTTACTTTTATTGGTAATGATATATTTGCTTATGAAAATAATAAAGGTAATATTAGTTTAATTAATATTAAAGATAATAAAGAAATAAAAGAAATTAAAAAAGATAATGATTCTTATGTAACAGTTAAGGGTGATCCTAAAGGTAATTATTTAGTTTATTCTACTTATAAGAAATTATATATTTATAATATTAAAGGTAAAAAGATAATTGAAAGTATTAGTACTCATGATGATATTATGAAAGAAATGTTTTATTCATTTGATAGTAATTATATGTTTGTAGGAACTAAGAAAAAGAATTTTGATATTAATAGTGAAGATTATATAACTATGCATATTATTGATTTAAAAAATGGTAATGATATAAATAATTTAGAAGTTAATGCTAGTTATATTCAAGGTATAAGTACAATTGATAATAATTCATATATGTTATTTAATAGATCAATTGGAACTAATTATGAAGGTAAAGTTATTTCTTATGATTATATTAATGGTAATGTTAATTATACTAAATCATATGATAATAAATGGGCTAAATTTATAACTAAGTCATATGAAAAAGGTAAAAATCATATAGTTGTAGTTACACATGATGAAGTTAATATTATGGATAGAGATAGTGGAGAAGATATAAAAACATATAATTTAGGTACTGAAATTATTAATATTTATTCTTATTTAGATAAAGAATTATATTTATTATTTTTAGATAATGGTCATGTTAATTATATTAATCCAGATTATAAAGATAGTATTGAATATAAAGGACAATTCTTATTTAATTTAAAAAATTATTCTAAAGCAGTTCAATCAAATAAAGGATTTTTATTAATACCAAAGAATGAAAATAGAGTAATTTTATATGAAGCTAAATCTAATAAAAATATTAAAGAAGTAAATATAAAAATAAATAATAAAAATGATAATTATAAATTATCTAATAAGTATGATAAATTAAAAAAAGATTATAAAATTAAAAATAAAAACTTAGTTAATAATATGTTTTATGATGATAAAAAAGAATTATTATTTGTTAGTTATATTAATAAAGATATGGCTATATATAATGTTAAAGATAAGAAATTATTAAATGAATTAAATAATATTGGTAGTATAGATACTTATTATGGTAGGGATAAGAATAATAGAATTTATATAGGTGATTCTATGGATTCTTATGTATTAGATAATAATTATAATAAAGTTAGTCATATTAGTAGTTTAGTAAAAGTAGATAAAGATAAATTAATAATATCTAATAATGGTAAGTATTATTCTGTAAAAATATATAGTTTAGATGAATTATTAGATGAGGCTAAAGAGTATTTAAAATAGGAAGTGATAAAATGATTAAAGTATTGTTTGCTACTGGAAATGAAACTAAAGCAAAGAGATTTTCAAAAGGATTAGAAGAAAGAGGAATAGAAGTAATTACATTAAAAGATATTGATGTAAATATAGATGTAGAAGAGAATGGTAAAGATGCAATAGAAAATGCATTAATTAAAGCTAGAGCTTATTCAGAAGTTATAGATATTCCAGTATTCGCAATGGATGATAATTTATATTTAGAAAATGTTCCTTTAGATAAACAACCAGGTATGTATGTTAGAAGAGTAAATGGAAAAAGACTTAATGATGAAGAAATGATAGAACATTATACTAATATGGTTAAAGAATATGGAATTGATGGAAAACTTGTATGTAGATGGGTATATGGAATGGCTGTTATAAATGATGGAAAAGAAAGTACTTATACTTGGAGTAAAGATGATTTTTATATGGTAGATAAACCTTCAAATAAAGTTGATCCGGGGTATCCATTAAATACTATATCTATTAATAAAAAAATTAATAAGTATTTTACAGATATTACTGAAGAAGATAAATTAATAATACAAGAAGATGAAAGTGATGTTGTTGAATTTATAGCTAATAGTGTTAAAAATAGTGGAATAAAAAAATAAATATTTCAAATAAAGAGGCTAGTTGATATGAAAGATAATATTGATTTTTATGAAATAGAGGAAAAATATAAAGATATAATTGATATTGCTAAAAAACATATGAAAAGTATTAGTGATTATGAACATGATATTAATCATATGAATGATGTTATTCATTATACTAAATTATTAATTGAAAGATTAAATATTGAAATTGATATAGATGTATGTATTATAAGTGCTTATTGGCATGATGTAGGACGTATTAAGTTAAAAGAAGGACATGAAAAATTATCTGCAGAAATGTTAAAAGAAGTAATGGAAAATTATAATTATGATGATATATTAATTGATAAATGTTATAAAGCAATAGAAAATCATAAATGGAATATGAAGCCTGAAACAATAGAAGGTTTAATAGTAAAAGATGCAGATAAATTAGCATGGATTGGAATTGGTAGATGGGAGTCATGTATTCAAAATAATCAAAGATTAGATACAATAGTTGAATTATTACCAAAACTTAGAAATGAAATATTATACTTTGATGAATCAAAAAGAATATATGATGAAGATATTATTAAATTAATTAAATTGTTGTATAAATAAAAATTAGTAAAAGGTGAATATAATATGAAAAAATTAAATAATAAAAGAAAAGAGTTATCAATTGGAATTCTATTAATATTAATTTTATTATTTACAGTTATATATTTATGTTTTGGTATATGTATAGGATTTTTAATAAATGCATTTCTTTATAATGATAATATATTAGTAAGTCTATTATTTACTTTAATAGTTGGGATTATATATTTTATATTATTATTAATATTAATTCGCGATAAAGATAATGAAAATGTTAAAACAAGAAAATGGTATATTAATTGTATACTTATATCTTTAATAGTAAATTTAATTGTTGTTGCGATGACTGTTTTTACATTACAACCTGGTGATGGAATTATTAATTATATTATTGGATTTTGTATATTTCCTTTTATAGGAATTATAACTACACCTAATGTAGTAAAATATGTTAAAAAAGATACAGAAAAATGGAAAAGTATTTTATATAGTAAAGGGAATCTACATAAGATAAAAAATTCAAAAGATTATTATAGAGTAGATACACCAGTATCATTTGAAAAGAAAATATTATTAGAAGTTTATAAACATCAATTATTAAATATATTAGTAGTAATTGGTATTATGGTTTTTATTATTTTCTTAAGTGTTCATCATATGATATCAGATTATAGTTATACAGACAATGTGGTAACTAATATTATACATACAAGAGCTAATAGAAGGTTTGGATTTATATTCTTCTTAATGATTATCTTTTTAGCATTTGGAATACCTATAGTAGCTTTTTATATTTCTAATGCATTAAAGAAGATAAGAGTAGTTAAAAATCATGGATATATCGCATATCATGTAATTGCAACAAGTGTTAATAATAGTAAAATTACTATTTATGATAAAAACAAACACTATACATATAATTATTGTACGTGTGTTGGGATAAAAGAAGAAGAGATACATAATACTCCTGCAATTTTAGTATTTATACCAGATGATGTATTATTATTTCCAGATAGTGAAGAGACAAAGTAGGAATAATCCTACTTTTTATGTTATACTTAGTATAGTTATAAAATGATTTCTATAAGTAAAATGCTTTTATCGAGATTACTAAAAAGAGGTGAAATAATGAATTCAATTGATAAGAGAAATAGTGTTAAAAAAGATTATGATTTAATTGCAGATCAATACTTTGAAGAATTTGGAACAGTATTAGAAGATATTGATTTGATTAATAAATTTGAATCATATCTAGAAAACAATTCTTTAATTATAGATTTAGGTGGAGGTTCTGGTAAACTAACAAACTATTTTAATGAAAAAGGATATAAAGCTATTTGCTATGATTTTTCGGAGAATATGAAAAAATACGCTGAAAAGACATATCCTAATATACAATTTATTTTAGATGATATTGTTAATATTAAAAACCATTTTAATAAAGAATCTATTGATGGAATTATTGCTATGTATTCATTATTTCATATTCCAAAAGAAAATATTAATCAATTATTTAAAGATATTAATAATGTATTAAAAAATAATGGTTTATTTTGCTTTTCATTACAATTAGGTAGTGGTGAAAATTTTGTTGATGAACCATATTTAAAAGAAAATGGTAAGAATGTCTTATATATGAATTATTTAACTAAAAATGAAATATATGATTTACTTGATGAAAGTAATTTTGAAATTATATATGAAACTGAAAAACATGAAACAGGAGATAATGTAATAGGTGAAGATGGTAATGATGCTATATACATTATTTCAAGAAAA
>CACZQV010000048.1 GCA_902783435.1 uncultured Erysipelotrichaceae bacterium
GATGAAAAGAACATATCAACCAAATAATCGTAAAAAAGCAAAAAGATTAGGATTTTTTGCACGTAAAAAAACAAATATATTAAATCGCCGTCGTCGCAAAGGACGTAAAAGTCTTTGTAAATAAAAAATACCGCTGATAAAAACAGTGGTTTTTTACTATTAAGGAATGATAATATGAGAAAATTATATGTAGTTAAAACAAATCAAGATTTTGAAAAAGTTATTAATAATGGTAAATGTATAAAAAATAAATATTTTGTAATACACCATATGTCTAATAATCTAAAATATGATCGTTTTGGAATATCAGTAAGTAAAAAATTAGGCAATGCTGTTTTTAGAAATAAATATAAAAGAAAAATACGTTCTATTATAGATAATTATAAAAAACTATATATAAATAATGAAGATTATATTATAATATTAAGGAAAGAAGCAATTAATCTAGATCATAATATGTTAGAAAAAGAATTATTTGCTTTATTAAACATCAATAAGAAAGGATAAAAAAATGAAATCAAACAAGAAAAAAATAATGATAATAATAATACTTTTCTTATTATTAATAACTACAGGTTGTACTAAAACATTAACAGATAGTAATAAAAAAGTAGTAAAAAATCCAGATACAGGACAAACATTAACAAAAAATATATTATGTCAGCCAGTAAATAAAAAAACAGCAAGTATTTATAAAAAAAATAAAATAAAAATAGAAAAATTACCTGAATGTAAAAAATATAAAATAACATCAGGAAAATATGAAGGATTATGGACAAGCATTTTTGTAAAACCATTAGCTTATATATTAATTAAGGTTGGAGAATTAGTTGGAAACTATGGTATGTCAGTAATAATTATAAGTTTATTAATTAGATTAATAGCTTACCCTATTACTAAAAAAACAGCAATGCAATCCGAAATTATGAAAAAAGCACAACCAGAATTAAATAGAATTCAAAAAAAATATGCTGGTAAGCAAGATCAAGAATCAATGATTAAACAAAATCAAGAAATGATGGCTACATATAAAAAATATGGTATTAATCCAATGGCAGGATGCTTATTTGCTATGTTACAATTACCAATATTTATTGCTTTTTTTGAAGCAGTTCAAAGAACACCAATAATTTTTGAAGATAAATTATTAGGATTACAACTTGGAACTACACCTAATGTAGGAGTCACTAGTGCAACATTTTATGCATATATAATATTAATGTTATTAATTGCATGTACTACATTCTTCTCATTAAAAATGAATTCAACAGGTAATATGGAAGAGTCTAGTATGAAAATGATGCCAATAATGATGTCAATAATGATAGTAGTTACAGCTATATTCATGCCAACAGGTTTAGGAATATATTGGGTAACATCTAACTTATTTACAATAGGACAAAATATATTAGTTAAAAGGAGTAAAGAAGTAAATGGAAAAGCATAGATTCAGTGGAAAAAATAAAGAAGAAGCTATTCAAATAGCTAAAGAAGAATTACAAGAGGTTGAAGAAAATTTATTTATTAAAGAAATAGAATCAACTAAAGGTGGTCTATTTAAAAAAGGTAAAGTAGAAATAGAAGTAATAGAAAAAAGAGAAGTTGTTAAAGATATTAAAGATTACTTAGTAAGAATTCTAAAAGCTATGGGATATAATGTTAATATAGAAGTAAAAAATAAAGAAGAAGTTCCAAAATACATTATTTTCTCTGATAATGATGCCCTACTTATTGGTAAAAATGGTAAAAATTTAAAAGCTTTATCAATGATAGTAAGTGGATATTTAAATACAGAATTAGGAAGAAATTATAAATTTGTTATTGATGTTAATGAATATAAAGAAAAAAGAGAACATTCTCTAGAAAGACTTGCTAAAAGAATTGCTAGAGAAGTTGCTACTTCAAAAGTTGAAGCTAAACTTGATTCAATGAATTCATATGAAAGAAGAATTATACATAATGCTTTATCAAACAACAAAAGAGTTTATACAGAAAGTGAAGGAGAAGAACCAAACCGTTATGTAGTAATAAAACCAAAGGAAGATGAATAATCTTCTTTTTTATTATGATATAATACTAATAAGGAGATTATTATGAAAGAAAAAGACTATTTATCAAGCTATTTAGAAGGAATTTGTAATATGGCATCATCAATATCTAAATCAATTGGATGCTCATATATTAAAGTTGATGCATATAATAAGGATACTTTTGAAGAAGATTTTAAACAAAACTATAAATTAAAAGAAAATATTAATTTAATAAAAACCTTTAATTCTTTAAAAACTACCCTACTCGATTGGTTTCAAACCGAAGAAAATATAGTAGAATCAATTACCTATTGGTTTAATTTAAAAGCCCCTGAAATAAAAAAAATATACCTATCAGAAGAAAAATTAGTATCTACTCTAAATGAAAAAAGAATGGATTTTTATAATTTAGAAGATTTATTTTTTATAGAATATAAAAATATTATATTTGTATTTTTATTAGGTAATAATGAATAAAGACAAAATGTCTTTTTTTTTACAATATTTACACCCTACTCAATTAAAAAAATGAATCAATTATCAATATAAATGATAAAATCATAATAATATGGAGAAATATGTAGTCATATTTTTTAATGTGTGTTATAATATTCCCGTAAAAAAAGGAGGTATACCATGAACGATACAATATGTGCAATATCAACAAGTACTGGAGTTGGCGCAATATCAATAGTTAGAGTATCTGGAGATGAATCTATTAATATAGTTAATAAGATATTTAAAGGTAAAGATTTAACTAAAGTAGATTCCCATACTATAAATTATGGACATATAGTTGATAATGATACTATTATTGATGAAGTACTAGTATCAATAATGAAAGCACCAAAAACATTCACGACTGAAGATATTGTTGAAATAAATACACATGGAGGTATAGCTCCAACTAATAAAGTACTTGAATTATTATTAGAAAACGGTTGTCGCCTAGCAGAACCAGGTGAATTTACTAAAAGAGCCTTCTTAAATGGAAGAATAGACTTATTAGAGGCAGAAGCAGTAATGGATATGATTGATTCTAAAACAGAAAATCAAAGAAAAATGGCTGCTAATCAAATAAGTGGTAAAACTTCTAATCTTATAAATGATTTAAGAAATGATATGGTTCAAATTATATCTAATATAAATGTTAATATAGATTATCCAGAATATGATGATGTAGATGTAATTACAAATGATTTACTTATTCCAAAAATAACTAATTTAAAAGAAAAAATAAATAAAATATTAAAAGAATCAGAAAATGGAAAAATGATCAAAGAAGGTATTAAAACATCTATTATAGGTAGACCTAATGTAGGTAAAAGTTCACTTCTTAATGCACTTCTAGAAGAAGATAAAGCAATTGTTACTGATATTGCTGGTACAACACGTGATATTGTAGAAGGAACTATCTCAGTAAATGGAATTCTTCTAAATATGATAGATACCGCTGGTATCAGAGAAACAGAAGATGTAATAGAATCTATTGGAGTAGAAAAATCTAAAAAAATAATGGATGAATCAGATTTAATACTATTTATGTTAAATAATAATGAAGAATTAACTAGTGATATAGAAGAATTATTCACAAAAATTGTGGATAAAAAATATCTAGTATTAATAAATAAAAATGACTTAGAAACAAAATTAGATATATCTAAATTAAATATAGATAAAGATAGAATAATTAATTTAAGTATTATTAATAATCAAGGTATAGATGAATTAAAAAATAAAATATCTGAATTATTTAAATTAAATGAAATAGAAACAAAAGATCCAACATACTTAAGTAATACAAGAAGTATAAGTATATTAAAAAGATGTTTAAAAAGTGTAGAAGATATAGAAAAATCTTTAAAAGATAATATGCCAATAGATATGATTGAATTAGATATTAAAGCTATTTGGGAAGAATTAGGTACAATTAATGGTACTACATATGAAGAAGAATTATTAGATGAAATGTTTAAAAGATTCTGTCTAGGAAAATAAAGAAGGTGAGACAATGTATGAAATTATAGTAGTAGGTGGAGGACATGCTGGATGTGAAGCTGCATATGCTTCAGCTTTTAAAGGTCATAAAACACTACTAGTTACTGGTAATATTAAAAATATTGCTGATATGCCATGTAATCCTCATATAGGTGGATCCGCAAAAGGTATAGTAGTACGTGAAATAGATGCCTTAGGTGGAATTATGGGTAAAGTAGCTGATAAAACACACCTTCAAATTAAAATGTTAAATTCTGCTAAAGGACCTGCAGTTCAATCACTTCGTGCTCAAGGAGATAAAATAGCTTATCCAAAAGAAATGTTAAAAACTCTAAATTCATTAGAAAATTTAGAAATAAAAGAAGCTATGGTAGAAGATCTAATAGTAGAAAATAATACTGTTAAAGGTATTATCTTAGAAAACGGAGAAAAAATAGAATCAAACATAGTAATATTAACTACTGGAACTTATCTTAAAGCAGATATTTTAGTCGGATCAACACGTACAAGACAAGGTCCACATGGAGAAAAACCATCACTTCATTTAAGTGATAAATTAAGAGAATATGGATTTACTATTAAAAGATTAAAAACTGGTACTCCACAAAGAATTGATAGAAA
>CACZQV010000049.1 GCA_902783435.1 uncultured Erysipelotrichaceae bacterium
GCACAAGTAATTCTATCTCCTTGAATAATAACTCCACCATCATGTAATGGATTACCTTCATAGAATATTGCTATTAATAAATCACTAGATAAATCTGCATATAGTTTTTTAGCCTTATCTATATAATTACCTAAACTAATATCCCTTTCAATTACTATTAATGCACCAATTCGCTCTTTTCTTAAATAATCAATAGCATTAACCATTTCATATACCATATGTTCTCTCTCATCTACAGTAAGAACTTTATGTCTACCTAGTAATTGACTTCTACCTAATTGTTCTAGAATAGTTCTAATTTCAGGTTGGAATATAATAATTAAAGCTACAGGTCCCCATTGAATTATATAATCAAGTAAATAACCTACTGTTATAAAACCTAACCAATCACTAATAATTTTTAAAACAATTACAAAAGCAACACCTTTAAAAATTAAAGAAAGTTTAACATTATTCTTAATATTCTTAAGAATATAATAAAATATAAGCCAAACTAAAGAAATATCAACAATTTTCCTTAGTACATTTAACACATCTGAAAATGTAATAACCATTATGTCATCTCCTAACCACATACTAGTATATAAAAAATAATGGAATAAAGCAAATAAAAACTAGTACCACTATTCTTTACCCCTCGTATTATTATAATGATAACATTTTATTAATAATTTATCAACCAAAAATAAGAAGACTTTTATCTATAAGTCTTCTTACTTTTACCATTTCTAACCTTAGTTTTAACCTTATTATTAGATTCTTTATCAATAATACGGTTTTCTTTTATTTTCTCTATAACACTAAAATCAACACTCTTAGTACTTTTATCAGCTTCTATTAATTTAAGTCTTAATCTATCACCAACAAAATAATCTTCATAACCTTCCAATGACAACATTGTATATGTCTCTGGATTATATGCATATTCACCATCTAAATTCCTAGTACGCACTCTTCCTTCTATAGAATTATCAAGTTGAATAGTTAAACCATTATTACTTACACAAATAACAGTACCTTCGAACTCTTGCCCTATAAATTGAGACATATAAACAGCAGTATCAAGATATCCTACATTCTTTTCAACATCTTCTTCTACTCTTTCCATCTTTGAAGCTTGAAGAGCATAGTCAGCTACCTTTTCATCCCATTTTTTCATATTAGAAATTTTCTTATTATCATCTTTTTCAAAATAACATTCATCTATTATTCTACTAATTTCATAGTCCGCAAGTCTTCTAATAGGAGAAGTAAAATGTAGATACACATCATAACCAGTACCATAATGACCATAATTAATAGAATCATAACTAGCATGAGACATACATCTAATTAAATTAGTAAGTAACATATCACTAAGTCTTCCGTGATTTTTAACATAATTTGTTAAATCAATCATTAAATCTTTCTCTTCAATTATTTCAGCTGCAGAATACTTATATTCTAAACCTATAGCTTTTAAAAAATCTAAGAAATCATTAAGTCTTTCATAATTTGGTGCTCCATGAACACGTAATATACAAGAAATATTTTCTTCTAATAACATCTCACCAACATTATTATTAGCAACCAACATAAATTCTTCTATTAAACTTTCAGCAGAATCTTGTATTCTATACTCTACATCTACTGCATGACCATTCTCATCATATTTAAATTTTATTTCTGATCTATCAAAATTGATTGCACCATTATCAATACGTTTTTGCTTTAGTATTTTTGCAAATTCATGCATACTTTGCAAAGTATACATGTATGGAACATAATGAGTAGGAACAATACCTTTATTTAAAATATCATTAACATCTTCATAAGTCATACTAATACGCGATTTAATAACACTAGGTACTAAAGATCTACTAATTATATTACCATATATATCAAATTCAATTAAAATACTCTTAGTAATACGATCTACACCTTCATTTAATGAACAAATACCATTACTAAGTTTTTTAGGTAATTGAGGTTCTACTAAACCACCAAAATAATATGAAGTACCTTTTCTAAAAGCATCTTTATCAATGGGAGAACCTTCTGGTATATAATATGCAGTATCTGCAATATGTACTCCCAATAAATAATTACCATTAGGTAACATTTTAAATGATATACAATCGTCTTTATCCTTAGTATCTGCACCATCTATAGAAAAAATTTCCCAATTAGTAAAATCATATCTACCTTCGTAATCTTCTTTTCTTACTTCACTAGGAATAAATTTTAATTGAGCCATACTTTCTTTACTAAATCCTTCAGGCATACCACTCTTAAATGCTTCTAATAATTGATCTGCATGCGGAGCATCTTTATGTTGAAATACTCTTAATATTTTACCAATATAAGTATTATTTTCAATCATCTTTTCAAGCTCTACTGATACTATTTCCCCTTCATTTACTTCTTCGTTTAATATTATTTGTATCTTAGATTTCTTTTTATCAATTGGTCTTACATATAAAGAATTACCTACTTTAATAACCTCTCCAGTAACATTACCTAAATTACGATCAAGTATCTTCTCAATTTTAGGTTTCTCACCATTACCACCAATATCTATTAATACATAATCACCATCTACTGCATTAATACAATTTTCTTTTAAAATAGAAACTCTTTCTTCTTTTCCATCTCTATCTTTAACCACAACAAAACCCTCACCGGCTCTATTTCCGTGGAATCTACCTTTTCTAAAAGAAGTTCTAGATAAATGTTTATATTTACCATTAGGTGTTTGATAATAATCTAACCTATCAACACCCTTATCAATTATTCTATTAATTTCAGCCTTATCATTTGAAGACATAACATAACTATCGTCTTCTTTTTGAATAAACTTTTCTACCTTAGTATATATTTTTTCAATATCTATAGGTTTTTTTTCTCTTCTTAATATTATATCTACGTAATCCTTCATATGTATCCCCCATAATGATACAATAACATAAAAATAAACAAAAAAAAAGACTTTTAGTCTCTTTTAAAATCAAGATGTGCCATAAATATACCAATATTTATTAAACCACTAATTCCTACTAATGTATAAACAATTTTAGAAAGTAGTGAGCCATCTCCAAATATAAGTGTAACTAAATTAAAATCTGCAATTCCAATAAGTCCCCAATTAATTGCACCTATAATAGTTAAACTTAAAGCTATCTTTTGTAATGTTTCCATCTAATCCCTCCTAGAATTAGTATTTACAATATATAAAAATATATACAAAAAAAAGAGTCAAAAGACTCTTATTGTATTCTTCTTACACCCATTAGCGTATCATATGAACCACGTTCCCAAGCTGCAACATCACTCGCAACTACACCTTGACTTGGATTAGTAGCATGAATCATCACACCACCACCAACATATAATGCAGAATGAGTAACTTGTCCTCCATGACCCCAGTTTAATATATCACCAGGTTGAGCTTCTGAATAACTAACTCCAACTCCATCATAAGCTTGAGTATATGAACTTCTACTAACATATATTCCTACTCTAGAATAAACATATTGTACAAATCCACTACAATCAAATGCATATGGCCCATTAGAACCACCAACATATGGTGAACCAACTAATGAATATGCTATTGAAACTAAATCTCCACCTGCAGCATTACCAGGTAAACCTGAATAAACTGTACTATTATAACCACCATAAGTAGGTGCTACAACTACAGGTGCTGGTGCTACAACTTCAACAGTATATGTTAAAGTAGATAAATTACCAGCTTTATCAACAGCATGTATAGTAACACTATGTTCACCAACTTCATTAATTTCATCAGAATTAAAATCAAAATTATAGAAATACTTTCCATTTTCACCATTAGTAGCTGAATAAGGAATATCTCCATCAACATCATCTATAACTGATTCTACATTACCAACAAAATCAATTGCATCTCCTTCGGTAATAGTAACTTTTTCCTCTTTTACTTTAATTTCTGGAGCAGTTCTATCTACTACAGAAACTACTATAGGAACATCTTTTACCATATTCTCTTTCTTAACTTCTACTATTATTTCTTGTTTTCCAACCACATTAGTATCAGCTTTCTTCTTTACTGAAACAATTTCCCCATCTACCTTTTTTACCAATGAGTTTATATCATAGTTAGCACTACCATATTCTATAGCTGCATTATCAACTGCAACTACTTTAATACTTTTATAAGTATAATAGTTATGATAAACATAACAACTAGCCATAATAATAAACGCTAATATTGTCAAAGATAATAATCTTATCTTCGAGGGTAAATCAATTTTTTTCATTTTGTAAATTCCTCCCGAGCGATATCTATTGTACCATAATGATTTTTTTATGTCAAAAAAACAGTACTAAAAAATCACTCAATCCCTTCATAAGTATTATGAAACAAAGGAAAAAACTTTATACATATTTTTTATCTTTTTGATAATTCTACTACTTTTCTCCACAAAAGAGGTCCTACTACTCCAGTAACATCAAATCCATAATCACGCTGTAATTTTTTAACAGATTTTTCAGTTAATTCATCAAAAATACCACTAACTCTAACCCCAGGTATAGAATGATCATATCTACATATAGAAAGTAAATATCTTTGAAATCTTAAAACATCATCTCCACTACTACCTAAACTTAAGAAATAATCAGGATATAAATCAGAAACATAATCAGTATTAAGATATTTCAAAATCTTATCATAAACTTCTTTTAATACTTTCCAATCACTATAAGTAAATACTCCTGTTACAGGTAAACCATATTTAGACTGAAATGCTTTAACCATAGTAATACTATTATCATTATAAATAGAATTAGTTTTTAATCTTGGAATATCAGGGTCTAAAAAAGCTATTGCATCTAAAAAATAATGAATATATTCAACTTCTATACCAGTATTACCATAATTTAATTCGTCTTCATAAAGAAAAGTTACTTCATTATCATTTAATCCTTCAGAATATAAATCACTAAGTTTTTTTACACTAGTATAAACATACTTTATCTTATACCAAGTAGCTTTATCAACACTACCAGTTACCGGTAAACTAAATATTTCTTGAAATTTCTTAACACTATTAACAGTCTCTTCATCATATATTCCCAAAGTATTAGTAATATTAGGAATAGCTGGATAATTCTTTCTTATTCTTCTTAAGTCTCTTTGAATTAAAAGTACTGGATTACCCGCACTACCAAGACCTACTACATATCCAGGATATCCTTCTGATACATCACCAACAGGCGCATCAAATTTAATACTAATATCACTTCCATAATAGTATTTTAAAATATCTAAATACTTTTTACCCTGATTAGCCAAACTTACACTTCCCCATTGAGATAATCCATCACATGTAGTCTTTCTCCCATCACAATATCTAGTAAAATATGGTTGAATACTATTACCCTTAACTACATAGTTATTGAATATTTCTTCAACTATATTATTAATATTTTCATAAGTACTTCTATTTTCAATAAATGTTTGATCATAAATAGAAGAGGAAGTAATATCAAAACTATATCCCCTACTTCTATACCATTCATTATAAATTCTATTCATCGCAAAACTAATAATAGCATAAATATTAGCTTTTAAAGCTTCCACAGGCCAAGTTGGATAAATCTCTGAAGATGCTACATTAGAAATATAATCAGTAAAAGAAACAGTAATATTACGTGCATTATCATCCGGTTTACCTAAATGTACAATTATATTATTAGGTACAATAGGATATCTACTAGCCATTATGATTCCCCCATAACCATATTAATATTTTGAACCACACATATTCCATCATACATATTAACTGAAAATTTATTATTACCAGCTAAAATATTATATGTAATTGTATTAGGAATAATTAAATTATTCCCAAGTACTGGTGCAGGTAATTCGATATTTTTAATCATTCCAGACTTATCAGTCTTACCCCTAAAAAATATAACATTCATATTATCTATTAAACTACTAATAGTAACTTCTAAATCTGCTACTGGTAAAGCTAAAGAAGCAGTATAAGCTCTAATTTTAAGATTACCAATACCACTATTATTTTTAATAAAAGAATCGTATAAACTACTATTTTTAAACTCATCAAATAAAATATCCATATACCCTCCTAATATTTAAGTATTTGACCTACACTAAGTAAATTACTACTTAGATTATTCTTATTTTTTAAATAATCCACACTAACACCTAACTTCTTAGAAATACTATATAAACTATCTCCCTTTACTACAGTATATGTATTAGAAGAAATATCTTCTCCAAAACATTCTTCTACATCTTTACTTCTAATCTTAAGATTTTGTCCTATACTTAAAGTATTATTCTTTAGATTATTATCATTAATAATACTATCTACACTAACATTAAACTTTTTAGCTATACTATATAAAGTATCTCCTTTAACAACTTTATAATTAACATAATTAGGAATAACCATATCACTAGGTTTAGTATACATTTCAGGTATTCTAAGAATTTGTCCTATAACTAAATTATTACTAGTTAAATAATTAAGTTTCTTTATTTCTTCTACACTAGTACCATATCTCTTCGCAATACTATATAAACTATCTCCTTTTACCACAGTATACATAAACATATTATCTGGATTACTACCACCATTACTAGGAATAGTAAGAATCATACCTACTTTTAAAGTAAAAGCATCAACTTTATTTAATTTAGCTAATTCAGTAACAGACACACCATATTGATTACTAATACCCCATAAAGTATCTCCAGGTTTAACTGTATATTTCATATAATCACCAATACATTATATGCAAAATAAAAAAAAATAATCATAAGATTATTTTTTATCATATTCATCTAAGAAAGAATATTTTTCTTTATTCTTTTTATAACCAACTACACAATCTAAATTAACATTATCAAGTGCTTTATAAATATTATAATCTATATTAGGATTATCTTTCTTCATCATTTTAACTAAATCTTTAACAACTCTTCTTTTACTAGTACCATCATTTACTAGCGAACACCCCTCAGTAAAACGACAAGCACAATTAATAAAAGTAAGTTCATTATATTTCTTCCATGCAATTATATCTTCTTCTTTTATAAAATACATTGGACGTATTAATTCTAATCCTTCAAAATTATCACTATGAAGTTTAGGCATCATAGTTTTAACTTCAGCTCCATAAAACATAGAAAGTAATGTAGTTTCAATAACATCATCAAAATGATGACCTAAAGCTATTTTATTACATCCTAATTCTTGTGCTTTCTTATAAAGACAACCTCTTCTCATTCTAGCACATAAATAACATGGACTTCTATCAACACTAGCTACTACATCAAATATATCAGATTCAAACATTTGTAAATCTACATTTAATATCTTTGCATTATCCAAAATCATATCACGATTAAAATCATTATAACCTGGATCCATACAAACATAACAAACATCAAATTTAACTTTACCATGTCTTTTAATCTCTTCCATACATTTAGCTAAAAGGAAAGAATCTTTTCCACCACTAATACAAACCATAATCTTATCATTTTCTTGAATAAGTTCAAATTCAGCTACAGCTTTAACAAACTTACTCCAGATATCTTTACGGAACTTCTTTATAATACTTCGCTCTATCTCTTTATATTTTTCCATTTTCTTTAAGCTCCTTTATACATTCTTTAAACACGTCTTTAAATATATCTATATCTTCCATCTTTGTCAAATGAGAAAAACTAACACGTACAGAAGAAGACGCAAGTTTTTTATCCTTGGTTAAGGCATAAACTAATTTTGAAGGAGTCTCCAAAGGACAACAAGACGTCTTTGCAGATACACAAACACCCTTCTTATCCAACATATCAACAAAATCTCTCGCATTAACTCCATTAATACTAAAATTCAAAGTAAATGGAATACACTTAGAAGTATTATTAATATGAATAAAAGAATACTCTTCTAAAAATTCTCTAACTATTTTATTTAACTTAGATACATATTCGTATCTTTTTTCTTGATTCTTTATCGCTTTTTCTAAAGCAAATGATGACGCAACTATATCAGAAACTATTGGAGTACCACTTCTAAATACAGTAGTAGATCTTCCTCCATGAATAATAGGTTTTAAATTAACACCTTTCTTCTTTATTAGAATACCTATACCATTTAATCCATAAAACTTATGAGGCGCAATAGTTATTAAATCTGCATTAGAAAAATCCATATCTACTTTACCTATAGCTTGAGTCGCATCAGTATGAAAATAAGTATGAGGATAATCTTTTAACAATTCACCAATCTCTTTTATGGGTTGAATTAAACCAATTTCAGAATCAACAGAACAAACACTAACTAAAATAGTATCTTCACGTATCATACTTTTTAATGCATCTATATCAACTAATCCATCTTTATTAATAGGAATTAAATCTACATCAAAACCAGCTTCCTGCATAATATTCGCTGAAGATATAATAGAATTGTGTTCTAAACTACTTAAAATAATATGTTTACCATAATTCTTATATCTTTCACAAATACCTTTAATTGCTAAATTATTAGATTCAGTAGCCCCACTTGTATAAATAATTTCTTCTTTTAATACACCTAATAAATCAGCTATCCTCTCTGTAGCCTTATCTATTTGCATCTTAGATTCTCTTCCTACTTGATGAACAGAATTAGGATTACCATAATACCTCTTAGTAACATCATAAAATAAATCTAACACTTCTAAATCCACCGGAGTATTTGCCGCATAATCTAAATAAACCATATATCCTCCATATATTATATTTTATGTATATGTTATACATTTTTAATAATTTAAACTATTTATTTTTATAATATTATTATACCAAATATTACTAAAAATCATAATCTAAATAATTTTGTTAATACTTTATCATCATAGTCTTCTTCATCTTCATTATTCAAATCAACATCATCACTATGATCTTTCTTATAATTAATCTCATGGCCTAAATTATGAATAAACCATTCTAACCTCATTGACTCTATACTTCTATCCCAATCACTTGGATAACATCTTTCATATTCACATAATACTTCAAGTATTTGATTACGTTTATCTTTATCAGTAATTTTATATGAATCTCGAATAAACATATTAGGATCATCAGTATCTCTTAAATCCTCTACTAATACATCACCTTCACATGCATTAATACTTTCTAAATAATCATCATCGCCTATATAAATATAACCATCTTCATATTTACCATATGGACCATTTTCCATATCTAATATTTCATAATTATCATTATACTCATGATCTTTTAAATAGGAAACTAGTAATACTAAAAATATACCAATGAAAACTAATTTTCTTCTTAACTTTTTATTTTTAATACTACCACCTCCAATATTATATTCTCTTCTTTCTCTCCTCATATTTTTTCTTCATTATTTTAATTTCTTTATCTAAATCATCATCATAAAACACTTGTACAGGTAAAGAATATGCTTCTAATAACGATAAAGTATGTGAAGATAAAATAACATCACCATCACTCAAATCATCATATACATAATATTTTAAAAATTCTTTTGTTTCCTTTTTTGTACGTCTTAATCTTTCTTTAGGATTTTCTAATTTTTCAAATAAACTTTTTTCATATATTAATCCCATAGAAGGATCATATACCCATGTATTACTACCATCATATCTTTCTACATAACAATGATCAGCATATTCATCTTCATTTAATATTCCTGCTTTTACCAATTCTATATTAGTAGGATTTAATTTTATAGTATCAACATCTGCATAAACAATATTATAATCATCATCATCAAAACCAAATGTTAATAAAGGGGCTCTATCATAACAAAATCCATTAACAGTATCTCTAAAAAGAACTAAAAGAGATAGAGATATACCACCATAATAATGTTCTCTTAAAGCACTTAAAAACTCGTCATCATATATCTTAACAAGATTATTCTTTGCACCTTCTAATAAGAGTCCATTATACTTTTTACAATGTTCTTCCCATGTCATAATTTTTCCCCCTAAAAGTTTCTATATTATATCATAGAATTATACATAAAAAAAGACCTAAGTCTTTTTATACTTCTATAAGTTCATATTCTCTTGAACCAACTCCAAGTTCAGCAGCTCTTTCTATTGTATGAATACCATTTCTAGAATTAACTCTTTCCATAAAATGATCGCGTCCTGAATCATCTGAATTCATAATGATATCAATACAAGCTTGATCTATTGCGACTGGATCAAGTGAAATAAGAATACCTTTATCTTTTATACAAGGATCTTCAGCTTCAGCACAACAATCACAATCAACACTCATATTAGCCATAACATTAATAAATACCATATTACCTTTAAAATAATCTACTACTGCACTAGCAGCTTCTGCCATACTTTCTAAAAAAGCATCTTGAGGAGGTAAATTATTCCATAATGTATATTGATCTTTATTAGTACCTGCTGAATGAATCCAACTTTTTCCTTCACTTGATGCAAATCCAATAGATAATTGCTTTAATGCTCCTCCAAATCCACCCATAGGATGACCCTTAAAATGAGATAAAACTAAACATGAATCATAATTTTTAATATTTTTCCCTAAGAAATCTTCTTTTAAATGAACACCATTTCTAACTGGAATAGAAATATCAGGACCTTCTGCATCCATTAAATCAAACTTATATAAATCATTCCAACCATGTTTCTTAATAGTTTTTAAATGCTTTTCAGTAGTATTTCTTTCTCCTGCATAAGCAGTATTACATTCAACCACTGTACCATTAACATAATCTATCATTTCTTTCATAAATTCTGGTCTTAAATAATTTTGATTACCTTCTTCTCCAGAATGTACTTTAACCGCTACATTACCAGTTAACTCTTTACCTAATAACTTATACATTTCAACTAACTTACTAGGACTAACTTCACGACAAAAATAAACTTTAGATTTTTCCATAAAATCCCTCCGACCTAAATTATAACATGATTTTATTTGTAGAAAAAAACATTTTGTGTTATAATGTACAAGGTTTGCGCCAAAAGGAGGTACATATGAAAAAACTAAAATTATCAAAGAAATTTAAACTCTTAGCACTCACAACTTGTTTGGTTCTATCACCAATAACTATAAAAAAAGATGTATATGCAGATAATACAAGTATAGTAGAAGAAAATAAAGATTTTACTTTATTAGAATTATGTGAAAAATATGGAAAAATATATTCTATAAAACCAGAAGTATTATTAGATACAGTAGAATTTAAAACTAATGGTTACAGTGATTTAATTGATAATGATTGGGAAAAAACTGTATTAGATTGCGCTAAATATTTATATGAAGATTCAAGATCTAATGGTTATTATGAAACAATTACTACTGGAGAAACATATGAAGTAACAGAAGATCCAGAAGTTTTAATAGAAAAGTATTCAGGTATAATTGGTTCAAATAAATATATAGTTTTAGCTATATCTTATGCAGAAAAAGAACCACATGTATATTTAAGAGATGATTGGAATTATTCTACTAATGGAGTTTTAGGTGGTCTATGTAGTCCAAGTCGTTTTGAAAATCAAGAAATAGGTGTAATTTCTTATATTTATACATTAAGAGACGATTATGGAGTAACAGATAAAGTAGATGAATCAATACTATCTTCTATGGCAAGTATCTATTGTCCTCCAAATGCATATAATTGGGAACATAACTTAGTAAGACCTATATATAATGAATTAATGGAAAATGGTTATTATTATAGAGCTCCAGAGGAATTAAAAAACAAGACAAAACAAAAATAAGTCCTAAGACTTATTTTTTTATTTTCTAAACCCTTTAACAAATTCTTTATTCTTCTCTTTATCTCCAAAACCATCTACATAAGCACCTATTGAAAGTCTTCTTCCCATCATAAGAGATATTTCTTCTAATGGTAATTGAACTTCTAATCCAATAGTTTTATCTCCTATTGAATCACTCTTATAAGCTGCTTTTGCATTAATATTCTTTTTACGATAATTTTCTTCTCTTTTTTCTATTTCTTCTTCACTAAGTAATTTTATATATCTTTGTTGAATCTCACTCCAAATAGGTGTTTTAATTTCTAATGTATCAACATCAACTCCATAAGTAATAATATCATCAACATCGGCACCATCTAACACAAATCTTGGACGTAATTTTTCTTCTACAAATAATACATCTTCTCCATATAAATTTTTAATTTTTTCATAGTCAAACGGATAATCACAAACATTATGAAAATCCTTCTTAAACTTCTCACCATTATATAAGGCGTAATCATTTCCTTCTAATATTAAAGAAAATGTATGATTAGAAACTCTATTACATTCCATAATTTCTTTTTTAAATACTACAGGCATATCAAAACCTTCGTCTATATAAGTAGTAATTAAACTACGTGAAGATTCTTTGTCAGGATAAGAAACAACTACAAAATAATTATTATCATTATCTTTATATTGAATAATATCACTGATATCACCAGTAAATACATTAATAATTTCATTTTCTTCAACATTCTTTACGATAAAATAATTTTCTTTTATAAACCTTCTACCTTCCCATGGTTTCGAAACATCAATTTCCTTACCAAAATATTCTATTTCATATTCATTTTCATCATATTCCAAATTAGTATATTTTCTATTACCTATTTCGATTTTCTTTTTCAAAATATCACTCCTTGACTCACTATAATAACATAAAAAAAAGCATATTACTATGCCTTTTTCTTTTTATCTTTACTACCAACCATCTTAACACAAATAACAAATGCGATGAAGTATAGTACTAAAGTAGCAAATAAAATATAATCATATTTACCACCAGTTGCTTTTAAGATTAATTCACTCATATTGTTACCAGTAATACCAGCAACTGCCCAAGCAGATAATGATAATCCATGAATCTTACTGATCTTTTTCATACCAAATCTTTCTGAAAGAAGTGCTGGTAGTGTAGAGAATCCTCCACCATAACCAAAGTTAACTATAATTAATAATGCGATTACAATTATTCCATAAACAATTGATTTAGGTCCATGTGTAATTGCAAATGGAATTAATGTAATTAAAGTAATAATCATACAACTAATAAATATTATTTTATAAACTGTATTTCGCTCTTTCATTTTATCAGAAATACTAGAATAACCAATTCTACCTAATGCATTAGATGCTGCTGTAACTGAAGGTATTACACTTACCATTGCGCCTAAAATTGCCATACCTGCAAATACTGTATTTAATATTTGTTTTTCATATGTAATTAATGCTAAACCACAATGAATATTAATAAAGAACATTAACCAAATACCTAAGAATACTTTATCTTTAAACATATCGGATACTTTGAATTTTTCTTTCTTTTCATCTGGTTCAACCCATCCTTCAGGTTTCTTTAATATTAAATGTCCAATAAACATCATTACAAAGTAAACTGCTCCTAAGATATAAAACATCATAGAAATGCCATATTTACCTTGTAAGAACTCCATTATTGGTGTTGCAATAGCTTTAGCCAAACCAAATCCCATAATAGAAATACCAGTAGCTAAACCTTTTTGTTTATCAAACCATAACATCAAAGTTTTAACAGGTGTTAGATAACCTACACCTAAACCTATACCCATGATACATCCATAACACATGAATATAGCAATTAATGCTCCTACACCAGTTAAAAACTGAATAGAAAGTCCTGTACCTATCATACCTAAAGTAAAACAGATACATGCGATTAATGATGATTTATGAATATTTTTTTCAACCATCTTACCTGCAAAAGCTGCACTCATTCCTAAAAAGAATATTGCTAATGAGAATGCCCATCCTACTGCAAAAGTACTCATTCCTATTTTAGTAGCAATAGCTTCTTTAAATGTTGACCAACAATAAACTGTACCGATAGAACAGTGTATTAACAAAGCTGGTATTGCTGCCCTTGTCCACTTGTTACTTAAATTTTTCACTCTATCTCTCTCCTATCTTATAGATAAATTGTACCACAATAAAAAAATACACATTGTTGCAATTGCAACAAAAATGTATTTTTGTTTTCATATCTAATTATATCAACAAAAAAAAGTTAGTATCAAAACTAACTCTTTACATTAACCTTATATTCTATTTCTTTTAAAGTTGGTCTTAACTTATGCATTAATTTGAAGAAATCTACTTCTTCCTTAACTCTCATAGCAGTTTGATTATTATCATATAATTCAACTAAATCCCTCATAGTATATTCACATAACATACCTTTATCTAGTATAGTAATTCCTCCATGAAGTAATGAATCTTCATCTAAGAAAGACCATTCCCATTCATTTAAAGAAGCTTCATAGTCTTCATCATCTGCATAAAAATCATTAATTAACTTTGCTTTTTCTTCCTTAGTCCAATTTGGATTTCTAAGTATCCAATATCTAATATCAAAAGGTTCACTACCATGAGCTTGTGTATTACTAAGTGAAGTAAACATATCAGCCATATACATATTAGCTGTCTTAGCACCAACTGGATTAATACTACCATCTAAATCCATAGTAACAATTATATCATCAGTTATACCTTCCATATCAAATTTTTCTCTATATTCATCCATCTTCTTTTTATTTCTAACTGTACCAATTTTATTCATAGCTTCATCTACTGCAAATGCTTTTTGATCTTCTGTTAATTTTAAATCAAAGTTCCATAAAGTCATTAGTAAATAAGAATTACCACCATTAGAATAACCATCAATAACACATCTAGCTATATCTTTATTACTATAAATTGTATTAACTAATTCTTGATATATATCTTTATCAATACTGTTATAATCACGTAATATACAATTTGCAATAGCAATTCCTTTTAGAATGTCTCCTTCATCAAACTTATCTCTTTCAACTTTTATAGCTTCTTTTAAAATTGATTTATCGTCTTTTATTTCATTCCAAACTTCTTCTTTACTATCAGGACTACATATATCGTATATTGCTCCATATAATTTATCATCTATTTTTCTAATATTCTCCATATTATCACCTATTTCTTAATTTCAATAGAATCATCATCATTTATATCTCTATTTATTTTAAACCCCTCTGGTAATTCAAAATTTATTTGTCCCCTTTTATACATTATAAAATCAGTTAAAGTATGTAGTTTATAAGCTAATAATCTATGTCTTAATTGTAAATCTGGATTCTTCATTCTTTCTTTTATACTCATATTATTAAATCTCTCACCAATTTCTGTTCTTTCATCATTAATAGCTTTTCCTAATTTTATTAATTCATCATCACTACAATCTTTAACCTCATCATAATCTACCATCCAATCAATATTCTTAAAGAATTCTATATCCTCTTTCTTATCATATTTATAGAAATCATATTGATTTGCCGCAGTAAGTCTTGTTTTTCCCCAATCAAATACTGATAAGTAAATAGACTGTGTTTTTGTTATATCTAATGAATCTAAATAACTTAAATCTACTTTTTGTACATAAGCCGCATCATCTGTAATTATTTTCATAGTATCACTCCCTATAGCAGTATATTATAACATATATCATAGTAAAAAAAAAGAAGATTTTAATTCTTCTTAAAAGCATCTATTCCATTAGATACACCTTTAGCTACTTCTTTGGCAGCACTCTTAACTTTAGGAGTAACTTTATCAACAGTCTCTTTTACTTTAGGCTTTACATCATTATAAGTTTTTTTAGCCGCAGGAATCACTTTCTCATTAGCATAATCTCCTATATCTTTAGTATGTCCTACAAAGAATATAATTCCTCCAGATAATACTAACATAAACCCTAATATACCAATAATAAAACCTATAAGATTAATAACAAAATATATTCCACTTACTTCAAAAAATAATATTGAAGCTCCAGCCCCTATAGAACCAACTATAATAGCAATAATACCTAATCCCATCATAATTAATCCAGCTATTAATAATCTTTTACCTAAGTTCTTTAAATCCATAATTATCACTCCAAATACTATCTATAATTAACAAAATAAGTATAACAAATAATACTATTTTTTTCTATAATTATTTTTCTTATAGTGATATGTTTTAACATAAAACTAGTTAAAAATCAATTAAAAAACCACCTTTCGGTAGTTTTAAAATGATTATCTTTTAGTTTTACTATGCTTATCTTTTTTTCTTGAATCCAATCTATCTCTTAATTCTTGTTTTTTTAATAGTACAGATACTTTCTTTTTAATAGTTGAAGTAACAACTTCTGCATCAGCAATCGCACTAATTAAATCATCATTCATACAAGAATTAAAACAAGTATAAAAATCAATCCATTCTTCATATTTAATATTATTAGTTAATAAATAATCAATCATAAGATTATCATCATTATTAAATTTTTTTTGATATTTAGTAACTAAACTATCAAGTGCTAACATTTGATCAAATATTTTATTCATATCTTTAGTAGATAATCCATTTCCTGTTATTATTGGCATAACACACCTTCTTTCGATAAAAATATTATACATATTCTATTTATAAAGTAAATAAAAAACGAACAAAAAGTTCGTTTGAATTCAAATTGGTGGAACCGAGGAGAATCGAACTCCTGTCCGAAAATAGAGCTACATAAACTTCTACAAGCTTAGTTAACTAGTTATTCTCATATACTTTCCAAGTAGTTAACGACCAAGAAAATATACCAGTCTGAATATTCTTTCTATCTTCTAGACAAAAGATAGCTATAACCTATTAAAATGACCCTCTATATAATCCCTAGGTAAGATTATAAGAAGTGTTGACCTTTATATTATTATTAGGCAAATGCAACAGCTTGGTTTCCACCAAACATGTTACCAACAAAATTTGTTAACTTTTCAGCATTTATTTTTTTGTGCCCGTGACGTGGACATTCGACCTGCCATCTATGCTCTACTATTCCCGTCGAAACCAAATCGGCCCCATGTGTACATATTATATCATACTTTAAAAAATAAATAAAGTGTCTTTAAATTAAAATTAATGATAATATAACACAAAAAAAGAAAGAAAAGTTATCTAAAATTTTTTATATTTTTAGCAACTTCTCTTTTAATATCTCTTTCTTTAATAGTTTCTCTCTTATCAAAGTTCTTTTTACCTTTGCAAATTCCAAGTAATATTTTAAATTTATTCTCTTTAAAATATCCTTTTATTGGAACTAATGTATATCCTCCAACTTCAATAGCTTGAGTAATCTTTTTAATTTCTTTTTTATGAAGTAATAACTTTCTACTACGAGTTTCTTCATGATTAAATATATTACCTTCTTTATATTGAGCAATATACATATTTACAAGAAATACTTCTCCATTTCTAACTACTCCATAACAATCTTTAATATTACATTTACCATCACGTACTGATTTAATCTCAGTACCAGTTAAAACGATACCTGCTTCAATTTCTTCTTCAATAAAATAATCAAATTTTGCTCTTTTATTTAGAATTTCCATTCTATCACTCTCCAGTAACTCCCCATTGTAATTCAGGATACCATTGACTAACTACACCTTGATATTTATTTTTCAAAGTTTCATAGTTAGGTAGTATACTATTATTTAATTGTGAATAAGGATAAACTTTAAAATTACGTTTACCACCATAATAAGACTTAGTATAAGTAAGCTCTGCTCTTGGATTTTCTAAAGTAACAGTAACAGTCTTATCTACATCTACCTTTTTCTTTATATCTATACTCATCATTAATCCTGTAAGTCTTTCATTACCTTCTTGATCTGATATTAAATTACCTAATGAATAAATAACAAAAGTTTTACCATCGTTAATCCATTCAACTGGTTCAACTACATGTGGATGAGCTCCAATAATCAATTGAACGCCTTGATCAGATAAGAATTTAGCTATTCTATCTTGGCTACTATCAACACCTAAAGAATACTCAGTACCCCAGTGCATAGCAACTATAATAATATCTGCTTTATCTTTTACTTTAGCAATATCTGCTGCAGCCTTCTCATCAGAATAAACATTATTTAAATATTCTTTTCCTGCTGGTGTCTCTAATCCATTAGTCCATGTTGTATAAGATAAAAATGCATATTTAATACCATTCTTTTCATATACTTTAGCAGTTTCTTCCTCTCTAGATTCAGCTGAAGTCCATTGTCCAGAAGTAACTACTTTATCTTTATGTTTATTCCAATAATTAACTGAATTAGTTACACCAACTTCACCTTTATCCATAGTATGATTAGTTGCTAAAGAAACCAAATTAAATCCTGCATCAATAAATGCATCCCCAACTTCATATGGAGAATTAAATCTAGGATAATTTGAAAGACCTAGTTCAGTACCACCTAATACAGTTTCTTGATTATAATAAACTAAATCATATTTAGAAGATATCGGTTTTATTAATTCAAGCATTGGTTTAAAATCATATCCTCCATCACTAGTTTTAGCATCTTGATAAACACAACTATGTATTAAAGCATCTCCTACCATAAAAACTCTTACTTTAAATTCTTGAGGTACTTTAACACCCTCTTGTTTTACTTTTACTTTCTTTTCTTTAGGAGTCTTATCTTTTATTAAATAAGAAGTTAAATCTAGTTTATAACAAGCAAATATACCAATTAATATAATTAATATAGCTGCAATACAAAATCTACTTCTTTTTCTTAATTTAACTTTCTTTTTCTTTTTAGACATACTACACCTTCTTTACTACTTCAAAATCTATAGTCTTATCTGCCTTAGAAGCTCTAACTACTTTAATAACTACTTTTTCGCCTATAGAATATTTTACATGACTTCTCTCACCTGTCAAGGTCATTTTTTCTTCATCAAAATGGAAGAAATCTTTCATATCCTTTATTGGAACTAATCCTTCTATTAAATTAGGTAATTCTACAAACATACCAAATGAAGTAACAGATGAAATCATTCCCTCAAATTCTTCACCTATATGTTTTTCCATATATTCAGCCATCTTCATATCTTCTACTTCTCTCTCACAATCAACAGAAGCTCTTTCTCTTTCTGAAGAATGTTCTGCTATATATACTAATTTTTCTTCCCATTTTTTAATAGTAGACATATCCATCTTACCATCAATTAAATATGTATGTAATAATCTATGTACTGTTGTATCAGGATATCTTCTAATTGGAGAAGTAAAATGAGTATAACATGTACTAGCTAATCCATAATGTCCTTTGTTTTCAGGACTATATATAGCTTTTTGCATACTTCTTAAAAGTAAACTAGAAAGTATAGGATATTCATCTTTATCTTCTAATTGTTTTAATATATTTTGAATAGTAGTTGGTTTAATATCTTTAACATTTCCGGTTAAATGATAACCTAAACTAGAAACAAATCCTAAAAAACTTCTAATTTTTTCTTCTTTTGGATATTCATGTATACGATATATAAAAGGTAAATTCATAAAATATATATGAGTCGCAACACATTCATTAGCCGCAATCATAAAATCTTCAATTAAATTTTCACCTTTACCCCTATCGCGTAATACCACATCATATGGAACACAATTTTCATCTACTAAGATTTTAGCCTCATCAACACCAAAATCTATATAACCTCTATGTGTTTTAGCTTTACGAAGAATAACAGCTAACTCTTCCATTTCTCTTAATGTAGAAGCATATTCTTCATAACCTTCAGGTATTTCATTATTTTCTAATATCTTATTAACATTCTTATATGTCATCTGAATTCTAGATCTAATTACACTAGGAAATATTTCATAATCTATTTGTTTTCCTTCTGAGTTAAATTCCATTACACAAGACATAGCCAATCTATCCACATTAGGATTTAAAGAACATATACCATTAGAAAGTTCATGAGGTAACATAGGTATAACTCTGTCTACTAAATAAACACTAGTACCTCTTTCCATTGCCTCTAAATCTAATGGAGAACCTTCTTTAACATAATATGAAACATCAGCAATATGTACCCCTAATCTATAATTACCATTTTTTAATTTTTCAATAGATATCGCATCATCTATATCTTTAGTATCATCACCATCTATTGTAAAAATCATCTCATCACGTAAATCTTTTCTACCTTTAAGATCATAGTTTTTTACTTCCATTGGCATATTTTTAACTTCATCTTTTACATCTTCAGGAAAATCAATATTAAAACTATATTTATATATTATAGATAAAATATCCACACCCGGATCATTTATATGTCCTATTATTTCAACTACTTCCCCATAATACTTATTATCTTTAATCTTTTTACCCAATTCTACTACTACTTTATGACCATCTACTGAATTTAATGTTTTATCACTAGGTATTTCTATATCTAATTTAATCTTATTATCATCTAATTTTATATGACCTACACCTTTCTTATCAAAAGTTATAAGTCCAATATATCTATTAATACGTCTTTCAACTATTCTAAGTATTCTACCTTCTAATCTATCTAAATTCATTTTACTAGTAATTTCAACTAATACTATATCATCATTGATAGCTCCATTCATATTATCAGATGATACATATACATCATCTTCTAACCCATCAACTTCTACAAATCCAAATCCTTTTTTATTAGCTCTTAAAACACCTTTTCTTAAATGACTATCATCAAGCATCATATATTTATTCTTATTTGATCTATATATAATAACTGAATCCTCTAATTCACGCAATATATCTCCTAATTTCTTAGTATCTTCTACAGTACTAATACCTAATAAGTCTTGTAGTTCATAAATATCTACTGCTTTTTTACTATTTTTAAGTACATTTATAATATCATCTTTCACTAATATCACACCCTATACTACTATTATACTTTATTTTATACAAAAGAAAAAGAGCAAACGCTCTTAAATAAACATTGATACTAAACAAATTACAAAGAATGCTACTCCTAATAATGCAGTTATTCTAGTAATAACTAATTCAGAACCTCTTTCTTTTCTATTAGCAAACAATTCACTTTGTCCACCAGAAATAATTTGAGCTCCTCCTTCAGCCTTAGCACTTTGTAATAAAACTATAATAATTAATAAAATTGATATAACTACTAAAGCGATTTTCATATTATCCCTCCAAACAGTAATAATATAATAACATATTTATAAGGATTATGCAATTATTTTCCTAATTCTTCTTCTATTCTTAATAATTGATTATACTTACAAATTCTATCTGTTCTAGACATAGATCCTGTCTTTATTTGACCAAGATTTAAACCAACAGCCAAATCTGCTATAGTTGTATCTTCTGTTTCACCACTTCTATGAGAAATAACAGTAGCATAGCCATTATTTCTAGCAAGTTCAATAGTTTCAAGTGTTTCAGTGATAGTACCTATTTGATTTACTTTTAATAAAATAGCATTACCCGCATGATTATCAATACCCATTTGTAAACACTTCTTATTAGTAACAAATAAGTCATCTCCAACTAATTGAACTTTATCTCCAATTTTTTCAGTTATTTTTCTAAATCCTTCCCAATCATTTTCATCTACTGGATCTTCAATAGAAATAATTGGATATTTATTAACTAATTCACAGAAGAAATCTACTAATTCATCAGTAGTAAGACTTCTACCTTCACCAACTAATTCATATTTACCATCTTTATAAAATTCTGAAGCAGCTACATCTATTCCTAAGCAAACATCTTTTCCTGGAACATATCCAGCTCTTTCAATAGCCTCAATAATTAAATCAAAACCTTCTGAATTACTTTGAAGATCTGGTGCAAAACCACCTTCATCACCTACTCCAGTAGCTAGACCTTTTTCATTCAATACTTTCTTTAAATTATGGAATACTTCAGCACCTACTCTAAGTCTTTCACGAATAGTATCTCTCATAGGAATAATCATAAATTCTTGAAAATCTAATTTATTATCAGCATGAGCTCCACCATTAATAATATTCATCATAGGGCGAGGTAAAGTAGTTCCTTCCCCTACATATTTATATAAAGGAACTCCAGCTTCATTAGCACTAGCTTTCATTGCAGCCATACTAATACCTAAAATTGCATTAGCACCAAATTTAGATTTAGTAGGAGTACCATCTAATTCAATCATAGCATAATCCAATGCTTTTTGATCAGCAGCATCCATTCCAATAACTAAATCTCTTAATGGACCATTAACATTTTCAACAGCCTTTAATACTCCTTTACCAAGATATCTAGATTTATCTCCATCTCTAAGTTCAAGAGCTTCTCTTTCACCAGTTGATGCACCACTAGGTACACAAGCTCTTCCTAAAATACCATTTTCAAGTATTACATCTACTTCTACAGTAGGATTTCCTCTTGAATCAAGGATTTCTCTACCAATTACATTTTTTATTTTCATATTAACCTCCATTACCATAAAAATTATATCATAAAAAAAATACTATTGTCCATTAAGACCATAGTATTTCATAACTTCTGTCAACTAACTTTTCATCTTTAGAATTAATTATCTTAATACTACCAGTATTACCACTATTATTAAGTAAATTATTATTTTCTAATTGATGTTTTACTTCATTTGATACTCCAACACATCCATCTAATAATACCGTATTAGGAAGTACACTATTAATTTCATCTTTAATTAAAGAATAATGTGTACATCCAAGTATTAATGAATCAGCTTTATCCTTATATTCACCTAATACTCTATTTAATAATTCCATTATTTCAGCTTTCTTATCTAATTCAATTAAATTAGCTAAATTCTCTCCAGAAATATTAATTATATTTTGATCTTCTCTATGATAATCATGAATTAATTCTTCCACTCTAGAAGATTTCATAGTATATGGAGTAGATAAAATAATAGTATTCTTATAATTATTATCATATGCCACTTTAATAGCAGGAACTGTACCTACAAATATAACATTAGGATACATCTCTCTAAGTTTCTTTAAGCAGCAAGTAGTAGCAGTATTACAAGCAATTACTATTATCTTACAATCTTCTTTTAAAAGAAATTTAACCACATTATCTACTATTTTTAATAATTCTTCTTCAGTTTTCTGACCATAAGGATTATTAATACTATCTTCATAGAATAAATAATCTTCATTAGGCAATAATTTAACTAACTCTTTTAATATAGATAAACCACCTAATCCAGAATCAAATACTCCAATCTTTCTATTCATACTACTCACCCTTTAATTCTTGTACTTTTTGTTTAAATTCAGCTCCTCTAACTTCACACTCTTTATATTGATCCCAACTAGCACTAGCAGGAGATAAAACTACAACGTCACCAAAATTTACTATATCTTTTAATTTATCAAATCCATCAGATAAATGTTCATATACATATACATCTTTACCAATACTCTTAGCATATTCAGCTACTCTATCTCTACAAGTACCAATTGCAATAATAGCTTTAACATTATTCATATATGGAGTTAAAAGATTAAAATCTTGACCTCTCTCCATTCCCCCTAAAAATATAATAGTAGGTTTATTAAAACTAGATAAAGCTATTTGTGCACATTTAATATTAGTAGCCTCTGTATCATTATAGTACTCTACCCCATTAACAGTATCAACATATTCAAGTCTATGTTCTACTCCTTTAAAATTAGAAACAACATCAAATATTATTTCATTAGATACATTATATTCTTTAACAGCCATTATAGCAGCCATTACATTTTCTACATTATGCATACCTTTAATCTTAATATCATCTATACACATAATCTTTTTATCATAATAATAGATATCTCTATCTACAAGATAACATCCATCTACCTTTTCCTTACTAGAAAAATACTTTTTAGTAGAAGAAATATTAACCATTTCATTTAATACATCATCATTATCATGATTTAATATAGCTATATCATTATCACTTTGATTATAAAACATCTTAGATTTAGTATTCTTATAATGTTCATATGTTTTCATAAAATCTATATGAGCCTCACTCAAATTAGTCATTACACCTACATGTGGGTGAAAATCAACAAAATTTTCTCCTTGTTGACAAGAACATTCCATTACAATAATATCCCCACTTTTAACACTATTTAAAATACTAGATAAAGGGTAACCAATATTACCAGCCAAATGTACCTTATCACCAAATGCCTTATGCATTATTTCATAAGTTATTGTAGTTGTTGTTGTTTTACCATTAGTACCAGTAATACCAATTATATCCACACCAGATGGTAATAATTTATAAGCCATTTCCACTTCATTAATAACAGGAATACCTAATTTCTTAGCAGTTAATACATATTTATGATCTATTGGTACTCCAGGATTCTTAATTAAATAATCAAATGTTTCATCTAATAAATCATCAGGATGAGATCCAAATACTAAATTAACACCCATACCTCTTAATTCAGCAACTTGTTCCTTATCTTGTAAATCTTCTACTTTAAAATCATTTAAATATACAACATTTCCACGTTCCCTTAATACTTTTGCTGCTTGATAACCACTTCTCGCAAATCCTAATATTAATATCTTTTTATTTTCAAACATAATATCACCACTATAAGTATACTATAATAAAATTGTTTTGACCATAATTTAATGTTTTAATATTGAAAGAAATCTATTATATGATATAATATTTAATGATAGGAAGTGGGCATATGAAAATAGTTAAATTAAGTTCATCTCAATTTGATAAATTTGCATCAACTCATAGATATAGAAATTATTTTCAAACATCAATGTACGCCAATGTAATGATAAAATTTGGGTATCGTGCTCAATTTCTTGGTATAGTTAACGATGAAAATAAACTTATGGGTGCAACATTAATAATATATAAAGAAGTTTTCATGGGAAATAAAATTGCATATGCTCCTCATGGTATATTGTTTAATTATGAAGACCCTGAAACTGTAAAAGAAATGACTCAAAAGCTAAAAAAAGTATTGGGTAAACAAGGATTTATGTTATTAAGAATAGATCCATATATTCCATTAACAATACGAGATTATGAAGGTAATATAATGAACTTTAATAATAAAGGAAATACAATTACTGATAATCTAATAAAAGCTGGATTTAAATATAAAGGTAAAAATCTTTTCTTTGAAACAGAAAAACCACGTTGGGAAGCATTAGTACTATTACAAAGAGATATAAGAGAAATATTTGCAAAACTAGATAAAAGAACAAGAAATAAAATTAGAAAAGCAAGTAGTAGTGGTATAGAAGTAATAAAAAATGAAGAAAGAGATGTAAAAGATTTATATAACTTTGTTGGCAAAAAAGAAAACAAACCACTTTCATACTATAAAACACTAATTGAAAAATTTGAAAGTAATATAGAAATATACTATGCAAGAATAAATACTGAAACATTTTTAATAAATAGTAGAAGAAGCTACGAAAAAGAAATTGAATTCAATGAAACTTTAGCAGAAAAAGTTCAAGATATGAGTCTAGATCCTAAAGAAAGAAACAATTACTTAAATAAAAAAATGGAATCAGATAAATTAATCACATCATATAAAAACCATCTATTGAAAGCTACTGATTTATTAAAAAGTAATCCCGATGGAATTATAATAGGCGGCATAATGATAATAAAGTATGACAATGCTGCATATATAATTAGTGAAGGTATAGATGAGGAATATGGCTATTTAAATGCTGGATATTTACTTAAATGGCAATTAATAAATGACTATAATAATCAAGGATTAAAATATTTAAACTTAAATGGTATTGTAGGTGATTTTGAAAATCCTAATGAATTCAGTGGATTAAATGAATCAAAATTAGGATTTAATGCCACTATAACTGAATATATTGGTGAATTTGATATAGTATTAAATGCATTTGCATATAATTGGTACTCAAAAATGAATAAAGACAAATAAAAAAGATAATTAACATTATCTTTTTTTATTTCATTTGTTTACAATATTCTTCAATATTTCTAGTTTTTACTCTAATCTTATTAACTTCCGTTTCAACATAATCACGTTGTTCATCTCTTGATTTACCAGTAGATAATAAACTTCTATATTTAATAAGTAACTCAAGTAAAAACTTCCTCATTTTCTTACCAAGAATACCAACATTAGAAATATCTTCAAGAAAATCATACATCAAATTAACATCCTTTATTGTATGACAATAATTAAATAATGCCGAAGAAAATTGATCAATAAAGAAATGAGTATGATTTACTTCATCTAACGCTAAAGTAACCAATAAACTATATATATTTATATTTAAATCACTATATTTTTCTATATTTATACTTAAGTAATCACTATATATAGTTAGTTTATCATCATCATAATCTATCTTCGAATTAATATTATTATAAATTAAACCTACAGTAACATCATTTAAATACTCTTCTATACTTTCATAACCATTTAAATTAGTTGGATATATTTCACAAGCCAAAAATATTTCTTTAGATACATATTGTCCATTTTTTCGTAACATTATTTCATCTCGTAACAAATTATTTAAGTCTTGTCTAATTTCATCAATAGTTTTTTCCATATACAAACTCCCTTAGCGGTTATTATAACAAAACTATATGATAAATACAAACAAAAAAGAACTGAATAATCAGTTCTTTTAATAATCATTATTCAACGATTTCAGTTACTGAACCAGCACCTACAGTTCTTCCACCTTCACGGATAGAGAATTGAGTTCCTTGTTCAAGTGCGATTGAGTGAATTAATTCAACGCTCATATCGATATTATCTCCAGGCATAACCATTTCAGTTCCTTCTGGTAAAGTGATAACACCAGTTACGTCAGTAGTTCTGAAATAGAATTGTGGACGATAGTTGTTGAAGAATGGAGTATGACGTCCACCTTCTTCTTTGCTTAGTACATATACTGCAGCTTCGAATTTGTGATGTGGAGTAACTGTTCCAGGTTTAGCTAAAACTTGTCCTCTTTCAACTTCTTCACGAGCAATACCACGTAATAATACACCAGCATTGTCTCCAGCTTCAGCATAGTCTAATTGTTTACGGAACATTTCAATTCCAGTAACAACAGTCTTTTGAGTTGGACGAATACCAACGATTTCAACTTCATCATTAAGTTTTAATTGTCCAC
>CACZQV010000050.1 GCA_902783435.1 uncultured Erysipelotrichaceae bacterium
ATTTTTTTAAATTCATTAGGTGTTTGTGTTTCAAATAATATATCTTTCTTTATTTCTGGATAATACATTTTTAATCTATTAGCGTGTAGATATAATCTATTTTCTTTATCATTTATTCCATATTTTTTATCTCCAACTATTGGATGTTTTAATGTAGCAAAAGCTACTCTTATTTGATTTTTTCTTCCTGTTTCAATATTTATACTTACCATAGAATAATCTTCATTTTCTTTAATTACTTTATAATTAGTAATTGCTTCTTTTCCATCATCTTTTTTAGTTACATATACTAAATTAGTTTTAGTTTCTTTTAAATTTTGAACTATTCTATCTTCAATCTTTTTTAATTTACCATGAACTATTGCAACATACTCTCTTAATGATACATATTCATTCCAATTTTCTTGTAGTTTATTCTTTGTTTTTTCATCTTTTGCGAGTACTACTATTCCACTAGTATCTTTATCTAATCTGTGAACAATAAATACTTTTGCATATTTATCTTTACTTACTAAGTATTCTCTAACTATATGGTATAGTGTTTTTTCTTTTTCTTTTTCTGTGGCGATAGTTAAAAGTCCACTAGGTTTATTAACTACAATAATATGATTATCTTCAAATAAGATATCAAATGGTAATTCTTTTTTGTTTTTACTATCAGTATCTATCACAATAGTCATACCTTTTAATAATTTATAATTATATTGAGTTGTTTTATTATTATTAACGTAGATTGCTCCATGAGTTAAATATTGTTTAATACGTCGTTTAGGCATATCTAGATTTTCATATAAATATTCTAATAATTCAGATTCTTTTTTTACTATAAGTTTCAAAGTACCACTTCCTCACGTAGTAAATTATACACTAAAAGTAGTAATAATACAAAAAAAGTTGTATTTCTACAACTTCTTTAACACTCTTTCTACACCTTTATTGTCATTTGAATTAGTTTGTTTTTTTACATATTTTTTTAAATTTTTAGGTGCATTCTTTACTACTAAACATTTATCAATATTTTTAGCTAAAGGAATATCACTATTATTACCCACAATAACTAATATATCTTTTAAAGATATTCCTGTACGTAGTCCTATTCCATCAATTCCATTAAACATATTACTCTTTCTTGGAGTTATTTCTAAGTATTCTTTATTATTTCTTTCTAAAATAGATGTATTTACATTTAATTTATCAAGTTCTAAGAATTCTTTTTTGTCTTTTAATTCTACTTCTATTTTATATATTTCTTCATCTTTTACTTTCTTTAATGCTTTTTTCTCAGAATAATAAATTACTTTGTGCTTTTCAAATAAATTATTAATTTTACTTATTGTTGTTTTAGTAAATTTTATTTTAGATAGAATTCTATCTTTTTTAACATCATAAGTAATACTACCATTTAAAGATATTATATAATCAATAAATGGAAAGTCTTTATTATAATCTAATACTTCTTTATAATAACCATTTGTACATATAGAAAATATTATTCCTTTTTTTCTGATTCTTTCTATTTCTAACATTGTTGATACCGGAATAGCTTCTTCATTATCTATCAAGGTATTATAAAAACTACTTACTACCATTTTTATCATTTTTATTCCCCCTAAAATGAGTATTATAGTAATCTATTACTAGGATTGTAATTACTGTAGCTAAAATATAACCAGATAAAACATCAGATGGATAATGTACTCCTACATAGATTCTACTTAAACCTATAAATAATATTAATAAACTTAATAATGATATTAAGATTATCTTTAATGTTTTATTTTTTATATTCTTATTAACTATATATATTAGTATTCCATATAAAGCTATACTTACCATTGAATGACCTGATGGAAAAGAAAATCCTTTTTCTTTGACTAATCTTAAATGATCTGGTCTTGGTCTTCTAATAATATGTTTTAATATTTGATTGGAGCTTACTACACAAACTGTATTAATTACTAAGAGATACCCATCATCTTTTTTTAGTATAAATACTAATATAGCTAATATAATTATAACTGACATTGTATTACCAAACTTAGTTATAGTTTTCATAAAAGTATCCATGGGTTTACTTCTAAGATTAATTAAAAAATTATAAATACTAGAATCAAATAATTTTACACTACCAGTAAGTACTAATATAGTTAATAATAAGAATACTATTAATAATATGCTTATTAATATATATTTCTTTTTCATATTTCACCTATCTATCTAGAGATTCTTTTACCTCTTTTTTGTATACTTCTACACCTGGTTGATTAAATGGATTTATATTAAATAAGAAACCACTAAATGCAGCAGTCAACATAAAGAAATATATTAGAGAAGATAGTGTTTCTTCATCTAAATCATCTACTACTATTTCAATAGATGGAGTACCACCCATAAAATGAGCTTTCATGACAGAATCTAATACTATATTTTTAATATCATGTAGATTTTCATTACCATACTTTATAAAGTGATCTGATTTTTTTTCTTTAATATATGTTTCAAAAATTATTTTATTTCCTTCTTGAATAAATTGTCCTAATGAATGTAAATCTCTTGTATGAAGATTAGAAGTAGGATATATTCCCTTTCCTTCTTTACCTTCAGTTTCACCAAATAATTGTTTTAACCATTCAGTAAACGGAAGTAAGTTTTCTTCATATACGCAGAAGTTTTCAATATATTTCTTTTTCTTAAATAATAAATATCTATATACTGCATATTCATAAGCATTATCTACATATCTTTTACCATCAAAGTATGAATCTACTATATCTTTTAAATTATGATTTAGGGCTATTGGAAGTAAATGAGCTGGAGTAATAAATGAATATCTTCCTCCAATATCTTTTGGTATTTCAAATGATTTATATCCATATTTATTTACTTCTTCACGTAGACTTCCTTCTTCTTTATCTGTTGTTACAATAATTCTTTTTCTAATTTCTTCAGAGTCAGTAAATTTTCTTTTTAATAAATCTTTTAATAAATTATATGTAATAGTAGTTTCCATTGTAGTACCGCTCTTACTAATAACATTAATACAAAAGTTCTTTTTATCTAAGTGTTTATATAATTCATCTAAGTATTTAGATGAAAGAGTTGTCCCGGCATAAATAACTTCAAATGAAGTATCATCAAAATATTTTTTAAACTTTTCATTAAAAGCATAACTTCCTAGGTATGATCCACCAATACCTATTACTACTAAACAATCAAAATTTTCTTTAATGTATTCAGCTGTTTCAGTAATATCTTTTACTAAATCTTTTGATATTTCTTTAGTCCATCCAGACATATCAGAGTTATTTAATTTTTCAAGATATTCATCTTTTTTAGAATATAATTCATTAAATTCTTTCTCATCAATAAAGTTCTTTACGTAGGTAAAATCAAATTTAATCATAGTATCACCATCCTTATATAGTATTATATCATAAAAAAAAGAAGTATTTCTACTTCTTTAATTACTATTTAATAAACTTTTAGGTATTCTAATAACAGGTCTTATACCACTATTACTACTACCATCTGAATACATATCTCCTTGTGGTCTAACTCTCCATGCATAATTACTTGAAAGTGCTACATATGGTGATAATGTCCAATAACCATTATAATGGGCAATAGTATATACACTATCTGTAGCTTCAGAATCAGTGTCTTCGCTTGTATTTTGAACTAACCATTTTAAATCTGTTTTACCATCATTAGTTATGGTACTATTAGATCCAATTGTATACTTTTTATTTGAAAAGTAGAATGCAGTATAATTTGCACCAGAAGTAATTGACCAATCATGTGCTGCGGATGTATCACTAGCTCCAGTATCAAGTGTTAATTGTCTTATTTCTTCTCCTGTTATAATTCTAGCTCTTAAATTAGTTACTCTAGGAGTATTATCAATTGAAATCTTACATGTACCATTAACACAATTTAATTCACCATATGAGCCTGATAAGCCACTTACATCATATGTATAATTAAGAGGCTCTACTTTTGTCCATGTAGAAGTTGCATCTGCTAAAGCTTGTAGTGTTGGATCAGGTGCAGTTGTTTGATTATATAATACTGGACTAGTCCATAATATATTGTGATCTAACATTATAGTTACATATTCTTTTTCAGATGATATAACATTAAACTTATAGCATGTTGATTCATTATTATTAATTTTAGTTAAATCAAATGTATCACTATTACATGCATCTTGACTTACAGGATCAAAATATACTAAATCTCCTGATTTATACTTTTTATATCTTGGATTAGAATTTTCATCTGCTTGTTTGTAATCACCTTTGAACTTAAATACTATTGATGTATCACCACTACTTGGTAGATCAGATACTGATATATCTTTTTTAAACTCTATTCTTACTTTTATTTTTTCAGATTCTCCTGCTTCTAATAAATGATTTGGAGCTATTTCCATACCATCATCATAAGCAACTGCATTTATTAAATATGTTGGAGTTTCTATTTCTGTTGTTCCTGTTACGTTATATGCTTTATTTGTTACTGAATTTACCATTGCATCTATTGTACCTTTATTTACCATATCTACTGTAAACTCAAAGAAGTCTCCTGGCTTTGTAAAGTTAATCGTATAGTTTATTTCTGTTGTATCAACATTATTACTTGTAGGAGCTGGATTTGCTGTTACACTTCCTTCTGTAATTTCTACATTTTCAAAGTGTACATCCCATGTAGCTTTATCTATATTAACTGTACCATCTACTTTTAATGTTGTTTTTAAGGCAGCATAACCTATTCCTATTAACAATATTAAAATTAGTATTGAAATACGTATAGTTTTTTTCCTATTTTCTTTCATAAGATATCCCTCCTATTATTTATATTATACAACATATTTGTAAATTTACTAATATTTACATTTTATATTTTGTAAACAAATGTAAAAAAAGGAAACAATTATTTATTGTTTCCTTCATATATTATAGCTTCATATAAAATATCTACTAAGTGATTAGATGGTTCTAATTTATATTTATCCATTATTTTTATAAATACATCTTGTGAGTATTCTAAATTTAAATATGGATAGATTAATTCTTTCTTATTAGGTAGTTCTTTTAAATAATTTGGGGTATATATTTCATCCATTATTAGTATTGGATAATCTTCTACCCATCTTTTAAATTTTTCTATTATAAAGTAAATATTATTAACATATGTAAACATATCTTTATCATATGAAATCATATTTCTTATATCTTTATTTTCGATAAGTTTATTTTCTACTCTATAATCAAATCTATCTAATAGTTTTATACCATCTAGTTTTAAAGCACTTATTTGCGCAATAAATCCTTCATTAGAATCACTATGTGTAGGTATTATTTCTACTATTATATATTTATCTTTTTGTAAATTCATATTATCACTTCTTTATATACATTGTTATTGTGTGTGTTCTTTTATCATTTACTAGACTTATATTATTAGAAGCTAATTCTTTTCCGTCTAGTATTATTTTGTCTTTTGTTGATTTTATTACTTCGATATTATAATCTGTATCAAAGTAATGGTAAATTGATTTATATCCATCCCATGCAATTGGAATTTTTGGATCTAATAATAAGTTTTTACCACGTTTTTTAATACCTAGTATTTCTTCTATACCTACTCTATAGAACCAACCAGCAGAACCTGTATACCATGTCCATCCACCGCGTGCAGGGAAATACTCAGATGAATAGATATCTGCCGCTATTACATATGGCTCTACTTTATACTTATCTACATCTTTTTCTTTTAATGATCTATTAACTGGGTTAATCATTTGATAATAGCGATAAGCTCTATCATAATATCCTGCTTTTATTAAGGCCATTAAATACCATGATACAGAGTGAGTATATTGACCACCATTTTCTCTTATACCTTTTGGATAATTCATAATATAACCTGGATTATTTAATGATTTAGAAAAAGCTGGAGTAAGTAATTTTATAATCTTATTCTTATTATCTACTAGTTGTTCTTCTACAGAAGTTATTACTTTTTCTTGATATTCTTTTGATGCTACTCCACTAAGAATAGAGAAACTTTGAGATATTAAATCTATCTTACATTCAGAGTTTTCATGAGAACCTAGTTTATCTCCATTATCGAAGTAAGCTCTTAAATAATATGATCCATCCCATGCTTTTTTATTTAAATTTTCTTTTAATTTTTCATTAAACTTTGTATATTTTTCTTCATCAAAGGCTTTATCATAATCTTTCATTAACCTAGTAAAATCATCAATAATATTATATAAGAAGAATCCTAACCAAACGCTTTCTCCTTTTCCTTTGATACCTACTCTATTCATTCCATCGTTCCAGTCTCCTCCACCCATTAAAGGTAGTTTATGAGGACCTAGGGAACTCATTGATAATTCTAGTGATTTGTATAAGTGATTTAGTAGTGTATCTTTCTTATCAGAATAGTTAAATACCATACCTTTTTCATGTTCATAATCACTTAGTTTTTCTCCTACTACATATGGAACTTTTTCTTTTAAGATATCAAAGTCCTCTGTAACTTCTAGATAATGAATAGTTGCGTACACTAACCATAAATAATCATCTTTATATCTACTTCTTAAACCAAAGTGATTTTTTTCATGCCACCAATGAAGTACATCTCCTTCAGTAAACTGATGAGCAGCATTTATTAGTATTTGATTTCTTGTAAAATCTGGTTTAATTAAACAAATATTCATTGCATCTTGAAGTTGGTCTCTGTAACCAAATGCCCCTGATACTTGGTAGAATCCTGCTTTAGCTAAAATTCTTGAAGATATTGTTTGATATAAATACCAACCATTAATCATATAATCAAAACTATTATCTTTAGTTTTTACTTCTACAGTAGATAAAATATTATTCCAATGATCTTTAACTCTCTTTAATTCTTTCTTACTATTAGTAGTATTTGTATATTTATTAATTAATGATAAGTTTTCTTCATCACTTAGACTACATCCCATTACAAAGGCAATAGTTTTTTCTTCTTCACCTTTTAAGTCTAAATCAAAACTTATATTTTTAATTAACATTTTATTACATTCTGCATAAGATATTTTTTCAGATGCAGACATAAATACATTTACATCACCATAGTTAATACTATAAACATTTCTAAGTTTTAAATAATTATCTTTTCCCATAAATTCAGATAGAATATGTCTTGTAGTTTTTTCTTCAAAATTACCGAATGTTGGATTTATAAAGAATTCTACATTTACTTTAGATTTATTTTTATGTTTATTTTTTACTTTCATTAAGTATATTTTTACATTATCTTCTAAGGCAACAAATTCTGTAACTTCATGAGATAAATCTTCTGTTTCACTTTCTAATATACTATAACCAAATCCATGAGTACATTTTTCTGGATCAAATATTTGTCCATTGAATTTAAATCCTTCACTCTTATCATTTACTACTGTTTCATTAGTCCATGATGATATTTTAAATTCTCCTGAATTATATGCATATGTATATCCACAACCATTATTAGTTATGATAGTACCAAATGTTTTATTAGCTATTACATTAGTCCATGGAGTTGGAGTATTCTTATTATAAATAACATATTCTCTACCATTATTCTTAAATCCACCATAAGAGTTATCATATACTAGTTTTTCTTTATTCTCTAATATTATATTATCTTCTGTAGGATAATGTTTATAATCACTAACTGTATTATTCTTTTGTAGTTCTTCTACTGCTTCTCTTAATGTTTTATGATTATCTACTACAAATTTTAATCTTGGTACTACATTTAATAAACTTCTATCTTCTCTTGTGATATTTTCACTATTTATAACAGTAATAGATCCTGGTGTATGATAGAAACTATTTAGTGTATAAATACGATACATTTCTTCATCCACTTGTTTTTGAATTACTTTTGCATAGTCTCCACTTTCATTATTAATAATAATTATATCTACAAATATAGATTTATTTTTATAGTATTCAAATGCTTTTAATATTTCATGGATGAAACTCATATCGCTAATATCATCAATTTCAACAGTTATGATTGGTCTATCTCCACTTACTCCAAATTTCCATAAACCATTTTGTCCTAAAGCATTTCTTCTTAAATAATCCATTCTTTCTTCTGTAACTGATAATTTAGTTGTTTGATATAAGTAATTTAACATAATATTGTATGTTCTCATGTTTTCACCTGAGATATTCATATTCTTAGTATCAATTACATTCATAAGAGTTGATATTTTAAATTCTTTTTCTAAAGCAGTTTTATTATCATAATGATTAATAATATCATTAATTTGTTCCCTACTTCTACCAAAAGCTACTAATAAGTATACTGATACTTCATTATTGGCAGGTACTGTTATTCTATTTCTAAGAGAAAGTACTGGATCTAAGTTATCTCCTGAATAATTAGATAAATCAGTATTAAGTGCTTTTGCATTACCTATAGTATTATTTCTACCAATAAAATTACTTCTTTCTGTTTCATAGCTAAATTTTTCTAAAGGATTATTCATTATTAATCTAGTTAACATATAACTATTAATACTAGAATCTCCTCTACTTTTTCTTATAGCTATTAAACTATCTGTTTTAGAATCATATTCTGTTTTAATAAACATATTATTAAATACTCTATGACTTACATCATCCATATTTTCAGAAAGAATCGGTTCAGTATAACTAGTTAATTCTAATTCTTTATCAGTATCATCTTCGTTTTTAAAAGTAATCTTTCTGATTTCAGCATGATAATCTTTACATACAACTATTTCTGTTTTAGTAGATACTTTAGTATCTCTTCTTAGGAATTTTATTTTATCAGCTGCGAATACTACTTCATATTTATCAGGTTTTATATTCATAGGTGCATAAGTATTAGACCAAACATATTCTGTATTAGTATCTTTTGCGAATAAGAATATACCATATTCTTGTTCTGTTACTTTACGATATCTATTTAATTGTTGTGTTCTATATCTAGAAAAACTATTACCTCTATCATTCATCATTAAACAATATTTTTTATTAGATAAAACTGACATTTCTGGTAAGTATGAAACATAGTTAAATGATCTAATATCATTTTCAATAGTTTCTTTATTGTAATCATATTTTTTATATTTAGCCATCTTCATATCAATAGTAGTTTTTATTTGAACTTTTTCTTTTAATAATAATTCAAATGTTCTTATATTAACATTTTGATGGAAATATTTTTTTATAATATTCTTCTTTAAGTAATTAGTAATTCCAAGTAAACTCATACCTTGATGATGGGCAAAATAAGCTCTTACTATACCATCATTATCATAATCATATGATTCATATAATCCATAATCAGAATACATTCCTAATTCTTTGAATTTTTTAATATTTTCATATACTTCTTCTGGGAATAATTCCATAGCCATAATTGATGAATATGGCGCAATTACTATTCTTGTTTCTTTATCTTCTTTAGCTTTTAAGTATGGTACTCCGAATGCTTTATACTTATAATTTAGAGAATTATCTAATTCATTATAAGCAGATTCTGATATTCCCCAAGGTAGTTTATGAGATACTTTATTAATAAAATCTTTTCCACAAAATTCTGCAAAGTTATATGATTCGTCTAATAAAGTATTAGGATAATTCTTCATAAATAGAAGCGGCATAAAGTATTCAAAAGAAGTTCCACTCCATGAAATCAATCCTTTTCTTTTCTTATATGTAGTTAGTGATTTATCTAGACAGAACCAATGTTTTGTAGGGACATCACCTAAAGCTATCGCAATATAACTAGTTAAACGTGATTCTGATGCAAACTTATTATAGTTATAAATTGAAAGACGAGCTTCATCATCATCATATCCTATACTAAATACATCTTTCTTTGTATATAATTTTTTAAAATTAGTATTACTTATTAATTTGTCACATAATTTTACTAGTTTATCTTCTTCTAAACTCTTTAGAAATTCACTTGTTACTATTAAACTAGCTACTAAGTTACCGGAATCTACTGTAGATACAAAGTTAGGTGCCATTACAGTTTTAGTTTCAATATTATACCAGTTATATAGATGTCCATACCATTTAGGTAGTGAATCTATACTATTTAAAATATTCTCTAATAATTTTACTGTTCTATTTCTATCAATAAACTCTAGTTCATATGCACTAATAACACTAGTTAGAGAGAATCCTATAGCTGTAGGAGACGTTCTTTTATCCAAACGTTCTTCTCTATTTTCTTGATAATTATCAGGAATTAAATAATTATATTCTTCACATAAATTATCATTAAAATAATTCCATGTTTTTTCTGCTAGTTCTTTTAATTCATCTACTTGTTTATCTTTTAATTCAATTTGTGTATGATCTATATCTCTACTTACTAGATATAATACAAATGGTGCACTTATAAAAATAAATGATAAGATATATGCTAAATAATTATTTTTATATATACCTATTCCTATAAATACTATAGATATAATAATATTAAATATAAAATTCTTTATATAATTAAACAAACTTCCATTTACTGTTTTTTCTACTTCTTCAGCAGTTATCCAATTAAGTAAATGTTTATGACTAAATAATAATCTATATAATGTTCTAAAGAAGGCATCCATATATAATTTTGTATAATATGGAATAGTCGCAAATACTATATATGATCTTATTATTAAACTCTTTCCACCAAAGTATAAATTCTTATAATAAATATCTTTATTATTCTTAGATTTTCTACTCATTTTACTTCTTAAAAAGAATATTATTGAAATAGCTATTTCTAATGCTACTATTAATATCCAAAATAAACTCTTTTTAAAACTACCTGTAAATGATAATAATAATACTAATAATAACATTGGATTTAAAAACATTCTTATAATATTATCTAAAATTTTATATTTACCTAATAAGTTTATTGGGTTTTTAATTTTTCTATCATTTTTATTTTTTACTTTAGATTTTAACCATCCAATTATTTGAGTATCTCCTCTAGCCCATCTATGTTGACGAGTTACATCTACTAAGAATCTTGATGGAAAGTCATCAATTACTTCAATGTCTGATACATATCCACATCTTAAATAATTACCTTCTAATAAGTCATGAGATAAAATCAAATTATCTGGGAATGTATTTTCTAATAAATTATTAAATACTTCTACATCATAAATACCTTTACCCACATAACTACCTTCATTAAATGTATCTTGATAAACATTAGGTACTACTGCAGAATATGTATCAAATCCACCAATACCTGCGAATATTTGACTATATAAACTCTTATTAGTAGCCTCTATATCAACACTTACACGTGGTTGCATCAAAGCATAACCTTTTACTACTTTTGTTTTATTTTTATTAAATACTGGTTGATTTAGAGGGTGTGCCATTGCCCCTACTAAATTTAATGCAGAGTTTAATACTAATTTAGTATCTGTATCTAGTGTAATTACATATTTAATACCTAATTTATTATTATGTAGAGTATTAACATTAAAATATTTATTCTCATCAATTTTTTCTCCTAGAAGTATTTGATTTAATTGAAGAAGTGCACCTCTTTTTCTTTCATAACCTAAATACTCTCCCTCATTAGGATTATATATACGTTTTCTATATATAAAATAGAATAAATCTTTCTTATATTTTTCATTTAACTCTTTAGCGTATTTTTCACCATACTTTGATATATCTTCATCATAATCCATTATCTCAGTACTAGATGCTTTCACATCTCCTAAAAGAGTAAAATACAAGTTATCTGATTTATTAATTAAATAGAAAGATTCCAATGTATCAAACATTTCCTTAATCTTTTTAGTATTAGATATTATTGTAGGAATAACTACCATAGTTTTAGATTCTTTAGGAATACCTTTAGAATAATCTAATTTTGGTATTGTAGTTGTTCTTATAAAAGATGTTAATAATTCATTAATAATTTGTCCTACTAATTGACTAATTGGAATAAATAAAATAATAAAACTTAAAATTCTATATTTAATAAAATGAGATGATAAGAAATAATCTATAACTGAAGTTATTAATACTAATGAAATTATGTATAATATAACTCTAAAAGTATTAGATTTATTCTTAATTAATTTAAATCCAATATGTTTATCTTTATTAAATATCTTTTCTAAATACTTATATTCATTCATATGTTTCTTTTTAGCTTGTTTAATAAGATTTCTTCGATATAATCTTTTAGATTCTATAGTCATATTTTTATATACAGAATCTGTTAATAAAAGTTTTTCTGTAGAAGATACTTTTTCATATAAATCTTCTAGTGAAAATTCAAAGAATTCTTTAAAGTCACTAAAAATATTAGAAATTAAAATATTATTATCTATCTTCTTTTGATATTCTTCATTTACTAATTCTTTTAAACTTATGTTATTATTTTGTAGATATTCGTTTAATTCTTTAAATAGTTTATTACTATCATCTTGTGCTTTATATAATTTATTATTAATTTCAAAAATAAAATGAGTGTTATTGGCAATATTGAAATTATCAGATATAAAATCTTCTAATTTTAGATCATCATGGTTTTTAATTATAGTTACTACTTTTTCTTTATCAAGTATTCTTTTATATTCATCTTTACATAATTCTTCAAGTTTTTCTGTATAAATAAATACTAATAATGAAAATATTATAGATAATTCATCATAAGAAAATTCTTTTTTTGTTTCTGTTTGATATTCTTTTAATTCATTTACTAAATATTTAAAACTAATATTATAGTTCTTTTTAGAAACAATATTTTTTAAAAAGTAATAATTATCGTTAATAACTTTCTTTTGTTTTTTTAATATCTTTTTATCATTAAAAATATTATTTTTATGCTCTACTAATAAGTAATAATTATCTATTAGCCATTCATTAGTTATTTCTACATATTCATGATTTTTAGTTTTACCTACTAAAAAATTATAGTAGTCTGTAATGTTTTCAAAGTTATTAAAAAATTTCTTTAACATGTTTGCCATTCTCATACACTCCTTCTAAAAAAAGTATATCATAAATTAATGTCAATAACTAGGAATAAAAGCTAAAAAATTGCATAAAAAAACTCGAATAATTCGAGTTAATTTTATAATGGCGGAGTAGGAGAGATTTGAACTCTCGCGCCAGTTGCCCGACCTACACCCTTAGCAGGGGCGCCTCTTCAGCCTCTTG
>CACZQV010000051.1 GCA_902783435.1 uncultured Erysipelotrichaceae bacterium
ATCAGATCCACTTATAAAATAGAATGGAACATTAGCTTCACCAGCAACAGCTTTAGCAAGTAAAGTTTTACCTGTTCCTGGAGGCCCCATTAATAAAACTCCTTTAGGAATTCTTGCACCTAATTTTTGGAATTTCTTAGGATTTTTTAAGAAATCGATTAACTCTCTAACTTCTTCTTTTTCCTCTTTTAAACCAGCAACATCCTTAAATGTAACTTGTTTATTATCACTATTAAGTCTAGCTCTACTCTTACCAAAATCTAATGAACTCTTATTACCAGCCATTTGTTTAGTTAAGAACCAAAAAGCTCCTCCTACTAATATAACTATTGGTAATACATTAACTAATATTAATATTAATGATGATGAATCAGGATCTGGTTTAACCTTTAATTTAAAAGATTGTTCATCACTTGCTTCTACTACCTTTTTCATTACTTCTTCAGATAATGGTAATGTAGCTTCAAAACTTTCATTTTCTTTATATTTTTTTAACTTACCAGTAACTTCATAAGTATAACCATTACCTCTAGGTACTAATGTTATTTCTGATATTTGTCCCTTATCTAACTTTTCAATAAATTTATCATAAGTAAATTCATGTATATCTTTATTAACAAAGTTTAATACATAAATAACTCCAAGCATTATTATGAATAAAAATAGGTAAGGTAATAAACCTTTTTTTACTGTTTTTTTATCAATTTTATTTTTCATTAAGATTCCTCCTAGTTATATTTCAATATTATATCATAGTTCTCATTTTTTTTCTTATCAAATTTTGATTTTTTTATTCCAGGTATCCAAACAACCCTTCCCTTAGAATCCAAAACTATTGGCCATTTATCTCTAGCTTCCAAAGATATCTTCTTATCAATAAATATATCTTTAACCTTCTTAGTACCATTTAATCCTTTAACAGCCATCTTATCACCAATTTTTCTAGTTCTAACTATTAAAGGTAATACTACTTCAGTACTATCTAATCTACATATATTATTACTATTATCTAAAGTATCTTCTATTTTTTCAATTTTCCTATTATTTGGTAACATAACACAATTATCAAATTCGATCTCATAACTAGATATAGAATCAATTTCTCTAACTAATTCAAATTCATTATAATTCTTTCTAGCCAACACCTCATTTGGTAAATTAATAAAACTATTAGCTTTAGAACTATGAATTAAATTTAAAATTAAATCTATGTGTCTATCTCCTAATAATATTAAATCATCTTGATAAAATTCACTTAATAAATAATATAAAATTTCTCTTTGAATATATATATCTTCTTCTATAAATTTATCTATAACTATTTTATTATCTTCAATAACCCTATTAATAGCCCTATTTCTAGCTTTATCTATAAACTTAGAAGCTTCATTTAAAGTATTACTAAATTTTAAAAACTTCAAATGAACATCTTTTTCTTCTTCCTTTAAAAAAGGAAGTACATACTTTCTATATCTATTTCTAGTATACTTATCTTTAGAATTAGAACTATCTATATAATATTTTACATTATTTTCTTTATCATATTCTTCTAGTTCTGCTTTAGTATAAAAGATTAATGGTCTAACTATATAGTAATCATCCATATCCACAACACTTTTAAATCCACTATATCCGTTTAAATTAGACCCTCTAACTATTCTCATTAACACTGTTTCAACTAAATCATCACCATGATGAGCAGTCATTAAATACTTAGCATCATACTTATGAACTAAATTTTCAAAGAAATTATATCTAATATTTCTAGCTTCATTATGAAAATTATCATCACCATAATCTTCTATTACCATAGATTCAAATATTAAATTATTTTCTTCACAATACTTTTTCATAAACTCTGCTTCTTCATAACTTTCTTTTCTAACATTATGATTAACATGAGCTATTATTAAATTTAATTTATACTTATCTCTAATTTTAAGTAACATATCTACTAAAGCCATAGAATCAGGTCCAGTAGAACATCCTACTACAATTTTATCATTTTCATGAAAAGTAAAATTATCTTCAATTTTAATCATACTTATCACCTCAACCACAAGTATTATAACAAAAAAAAAGAAAAATATATACTATTCTTCTGGAATTTTCAAAATATATTCTCCATCTTTAGAATATTGATATTTTTCTCTTGCATATCTAGCTATATATTCAGGATTTTGAAGCTTATTTGCATCTACTTTTAATTCTTCCTCTTTTTCTTTTAAAGTAGTTAATTCTTTTTCCAAATCTTTCTTTTCTTGATACTTCTCATATATTTCTACCCAATATCTACCGATAGTAAATGTCATGGCACAAATAATAATCATAGAAGTAAGACCCAAAAATAGCATTCTTCTTTTAGCTTTAACTTTACTTTTCTTTTTAGCCATCACATTTCACCTACCTTATCACCTTATATTATACAACTAATACTAATATTTAAGCATAATAATATAATAATATGTACATTATTTTACATACTTTTTTTTACAAAAATTATGCGTAACCAAAAACCCAAATATTATTAACAATAAGAAATATAAATGAAGAACACCATTATTTATAAAATATATAAATATAAAATAAACTATAGATATAAAAATACTAAATATAAAATTAGATAACACTTTCTTCTTTTTATTTTTACAAAACAACACCTTTCTCTGTATTTTTAAAAGTAAAAAAAGAAAAGCTCCATATATAAAAGAAAATATAAAACTAATAATTTGTACTTTCAAATTCATTATTTAAATAACCTACTAAACACACTATCTTCTGATTTTTTCTTTATACTATCAATTATATATTCCATAGAATTAATAGTACCTTTAATAGTAACAGTACCAGCTAATGTATCTAATTTTATTAATTCTAATTCTGTTCCTTTAACTACCATAAATCCCATAGTTGTTTCCAATAGAAAATGCTTATCATCAAAGTTTTCTATTTTCTTAACTCCTGTAATTACTAATGTCTTTCTTTCTAACAAACTAATACTATGATTATAACTATTATCTTTATCCATATTATTCCTCCTAATAAATAATATGCAAAAAAAAAGATGTATATTACATCTTTTATTCATTAGATTCTTCAGGATCTTCTGCTTCTTCATATGCTTTTAAGATAGCTTCTTCAAACATAGCACGAACTTCTGGGTTAATTGGGTGTGCTATATCACGGTAACCACCTGTAGCTGTCTTTCGGCTTGGCATAGCTATAAATAGACCGTTGTCTCCTTCAATAATTCTAATATCATGTACTGCAAAACTATCGTCTAATAAAATAGAAGCAATTCCTTTCATACGAGAACCCTCTTTTTCGATTTTGCGTACATTTACTGATGTAATCTTCATAAGTACATTCCTCCCTCTTAAAGCATAAAACTTTATAATTTTATTTTATAACACTATTTTTAAAAAAGCAATAAATTATTAATAGATTATCCTTATGTTTTTTATAATAAAATCATTATATGAAAAAGACTTTTTAAAACCATTAGTAGTTTCTATTATAAATATAGATGAAAAACAATCAGTAATAGTTCCTTCAAACTCCTCTATCTGATTTCTACTCCCTTTATATATAAACTTATATTTCTTATTTTTATATGACTTAACAATATCTTTTACTCTATCTAAATTCATCTAGGATACCCCACATACATAGTACCATTCGTAATTATCCCACCTATACCATCACTACCATACTTAGTCTTTTCAATAAGCTTTATCAAATCAATACTCTTATTTTTATCAGAAAATGCAATACTAGAAGCTATAACCGCCGGATCAAGTGCATGTATATTAATTCTCTTAGGACTGGAAGCAAAATTTGCCCCAGCTTTTATTAATTCTTCATAATTAGATTGACAAGCTCCCGCAATTATTATTAATTTATCTTGATTTTTCTCATATTTTCGAAGCTCTTTTACTGCAGAAATAAAATTTTTACTATTCTGATAATTATCAATATCACCTTTATCTTTTTTCTTAGAATAATATGCATCATGACCAGTAATAACAACAATATCTGGTCTATATTCCTTTACTAATTCTAATGCCTTTGCTGAAATACTTTCCTCACCTATAGATATTCCATTAGCTTTCAATCCTACACTCTCATAAAACTTCATACAACGATCTAAATAATAATCATCACCATCTATATGCAATATTTTACCTGGAATATAAAAATAATTTTCCCTATCTTTAGGACAATCTTCTAAGCTTCTTCTAATAATATCCAAATCATCATTATCTGAAATATTATTTAAAATCAAATCATCAATCATAGCATCAGCCATAAGTCTGACATTAACTCCTACTAAAATTACATTATTACCATTTATTGAAATTATTCTGAAAATAATATCATTATTATGGGATTTTCTAGTGACTAAATCACCTATTTTAAAGTTCAAATTATCATCTCCCATATATTTTATGCAAAAAAAAAGAAAATAGAAATCTATTTTCCTAAAGAATTAGCTAAATCAATAAATACATCTACTCCAAGCATTTCAGCTCTAGAATTTAAATCAAATCCATATTTACTTAAAACTGACTCAACTACTTTTAAATCATACTTCTTTAAATTATTTCTTATATTCTTTCTTTTAAACTGAAAACTATCCCTAAGTATTTTTTCAAATAAATCAAAATTATCTAAAGGTAGTTTATCTTCTCTCTCAGTAAAAGAAACTATTACACTATCTACATTAGGTTCTGGTATAAATTGTTTTCTACTAACATTAAATTCTTTCTTTACTTTATAAAAATAATTAAGTAATACAGTTATAGAACCATATTCCCTATTACCTGGATTAGTAGTATATCTGTCTCCAACTTCTTTTTGAACCATCATAACAATTTTTTTAAATCTTAATTTCGAATTAATTAATTTCATAATAATTGGTGTAGTTATATAATATGGAACATTACTAACAAAATATAAATCATTATAATCATACTTATTTATATCAGATTCAAGATTAGCATCCAAAAAATCTTGAAATAATACATCAACATTATCTAAACCATCTAATCTCTTAAATAATTCATCTTCTAATTCAGTATCTATTTCATAAGCAAGTACCTGTTTTGCTTTCATAGCAAGTTCTCTAGTCATAATAGCACCACCTGGTCCTACTTCTATAACTAAAGAGTTTTCATCTACTCCACTTACATCTACAATATGCTTAACAATATTTATATCTTTTAAAAAATTTTGACCAAATTTCTTTTTAAATTTAACATCATATTTTTCCATACTATCACCAACGAACTTTATTATAAAACAAACATATTAAAAAAGAAAGACTAAATAGAAAAAGCCTTTCTCTTATAAATAATTATAAGCATTCTTCCTAACTCATATAAAATAAATATAACAGTTGGGACTAATAAACATAAAAAATAATTAGAAGGATTAGAGAAAAAATCTTTTATATACCCAACTTTAGGTATTTTAAATATTACTCTTCCCTGAATAGCATTAGTTTGAACACCAGTAGAATCCTCTCTTAAATTATTATCACCTTTTGTAGTATACATAGAGTTCTTATAACCGATATTCTCTTTATTTATAATTCTATGTGTTACCATTAAATTTTCATATCTAATATCACTTGAAGTAAAAGTAATAATATCACCTATTTTATATTCATCATTATCAACTCTTTTAATAACAATTGCATCATTTATTTTTATAGTTGGAACCATACTAGGTGAGACTATAACATAAGTACTAAACAATGGATTTTTATTACTATTATTAGCATTTAATAATAAATCGCCAACATAACAAACAATTAATACTCCAAATATAATAAAGAAACATAATACCGCAATTAAAAAAGCTCTAGTAATAAAATGAGTTAAATATGAAATTGTATAAATTTTACTATGAAGTTTTTTATTTAGTTTACTCATTCTATCACTCCTTGTATTTTATTATAATACTTAAAGTACTTAAATTACTACATTTTAGAAAAAAAAAGAAGTTAGTTTACACTTCTTATTTAGCAATAGCATTAACAACTATTTCAATACTATAACTACCAGTAGTTACACTTTTATCTGATAACCACATTCTAAGTCTATAATTATCAGTTGAAGTATTAGTTTTCTTAGTTTTTAATAAAACCATACTACCAGGAGTTGATCCAAATTTATTTTTTTTCTTCAATGGTGTATATTTTTCTGGTCCAAATACTTTAGTATAAGTTCCACTTTTTTCTTTTTCTAAATATATTTTTATATCATCATCAGATATTGTAGAATTTTTTTTATCCTTTATAGCAACTATTTCATATTCAAGTGAAGGTGCATTATCTAAAGCAACATCTACTGAAAAATCAAAAAACTCACCATCTTCTGTTCCTTGCATACCAACAGAGTCAGCAGTTGGAGTAGCATTTTTTATAGATAAACCATTTGTATTACTACTATAATTTAAGACTATATTTGCACCATTTTCTTTCTTCGTAATAACTTTTTCTTCCCTATTAGCAAATACAGCAATACCTATAGCCATAATTATTACAAAAACAATACACATACTTAATTCAAATATTAAAAACTTAGGTATTTCCTCTTTATTCTTTTCCATACATCCTCCTATTTTCCTCTAACCCCAATATTAAAGTTAAAGCTCTCCTCATCTTCACCAAAAGCATAAGAATCAGATACCCATACTCTCAAAATAACTTTTTTAACACTATTAGCCTTAATTTTTCCTGTATATAATAACTTACTTTCAGGTTTGTCATTTAAAGATAATAAACTACTATATGAAGGAATAAAATTATTTTTAAAACCATCTAATGCAACATTATTTTCATCTGTTAAATAATACTTAATATAATTACCATTTATATGTCTTCCCTCAGGATTAATCATAGTAACAAATATTTGATATTTAACATCTTCATCATTTTCATTTTTTATAGATAAAACATTATAACTTTGTTTCTTATCACTTTCTTCTATATTTTTACCTAGAGTATCAGATATAGGTAATGAATTGTCTATAACAATTCTATTAGAAGAAGAATATTTAACAAATACTTTCTTTTCAATATTTTTATCATTACCTTTTATAGTTATAACAACAAAAATAGATAATATAAATAAAATCACTACTATTAAAAAGGCCATTATAATTTGTTTTTTATACTTATCAAACATAATACACCTCCAACCCACTTATTATTAATAAAATACCATAATTTCTATTTCAAGTCAAACAAGCTAGAAGCATTTTTACTAGTAATTTTTGCTACTTCTTCTTCTTTAATTTTTAGTATTTCTGATAACTTTTTAGAAACATAAGGAACATATTTAGATGAATTTTGATGACCTCTATATGGTTCTGGAGTTAAATAAGGTGCATCAGTTTCAAGTACTATATTATTAAGTCCTATTTCTTCTATTACTTTATATAAATTACTATTCTTAAAAGTAACCACTCCACCTATACCTAACATATATCCTTTAGAAATATATATCTTAGCTGTTTCTAAGCTTCCACTAAAACAATGAATATCACACTTAACTTCAGGATATTCTGATAAAATCTCAATAGTATCAGAAGTTGCATCTCTAGAGTGAATAACTACTGGTAAATAATTTCTTTTTGCCATATCCATTTGTTTTCTAAATAAAGATTTTTGTTCTTCAATATCTTCTTTTCCATAATGATAATCAAGACCAATTTCGCCAATACCTACTACCTTTTTATTTTTGATTTGTTCTTCTAACAACAATAAATCATCATCTGTAGTAATATTAACTTCACTAGGATGATATCCAATAGTAGCATAAACATCAGGATATTTAGATATTAATTCTAAAGATTCAATAATAGTATCACGAGTACACCCAGATATTATAATCTTATCAATACCAGCTTTTCTATTTTCTTCAATTACCTTATCAATATCATCATAGTCTTCAATTGATAAATGACAATGAGTATCTATATACATATAATCACCCTTTATTTAAAAATTTCTTTCCATTCTTCTATTTCTGGACGATACTTATAACTCCTTAAATTTTCTTTTAAAGTATCTTTTTCTTCTAATAATCTTTTTACTACTTTACTATAATCTTTTTCTGCTAAATCAACCATTATTCCATTATAACCATCTTTTATTTGTTCATATGAACTTTTAAAGTTAGTTACCAAAACAGGTACATCTAATACCTTAGCTTCAGTTATACTATTACACCAACTTTCATCATCACTTAACTGTACTAAATAATCACTATTTTTAACATAATTATATGGATTATCTCTATATCCTACAAATATTACTTTCTTATAATCTTCAAATAACTTTCTATATTCAATTTCTCTTTTTCTACCTTTTCCTACTATATTTACTATATATGGAATACTCTCTTTTTCTAATTCTTTAACAAGTAATAATAATCTTTCAAATCCCTTACCACTACTTATTCTAGAAACTACACATAATTTTAAAGTATTAGATGGTATATCAACTAATGGATTATCTTCTTTACTTAATTCAATAAGATTATCATTTAAGAAATTATGTATAACCATACCTTCTTTTTTAATATTTAAACCAGATTTAACTGCATTACTTACACATATAAAATTACTACAATCATTAACAAAATCTTCATTATCTAATAAACAGTCTGGTAAAATTCTAGGCATACTATGAATCCACGCAATATACTCTGATGCCTCTATCATATTCTTATATTTATAATAATCAAAATATAAATAACACCACACACATTTATCACACTTAATTTTCATACCATCAGTAAGCTTAGTTACTTTAGCATATTGAGAAATAATATCTACAATATTTTGATCAACTATACTATCATCAAAATAACAAACTTCAAATTCATAATCATTTTTTAATTGTTTAGTTAAATTTTCAATACATTTTTCTATACCACCACTAATTAATGTCTTATTAAATAATACTATTTTCATAGTTGCAACACCTCTAAAAGATTATATAATATTGAAGAAAAAAAGTAAAATTTCTTGTATTTTTAATAATTATAATGTATAATATGTGCGTTGAGAAAAGAGGTTTATTATGAAAATTAGTGTGGTTATTCCTGCTTATAACGAAGAAAAATATATATCTAAAGTTATAAGATTAGTAAAAAAATGTAAATGTGCCGATGAAATAATAGTTGTAGATAATAACTCTACTGATAATACTAGTAAAATTGCTAAGAAAAATGGAGCAATAACTGTTTTTTGTAAAGAACAAGGAAAAGGATATGCTATGGAAAAAGGCATTTCTACTGCTACAGGTGATGTATTTGTATTTTTAGATGGAGATATTTGTAACTACAAAGATAATTTTATAAATATATTAATTAATCCAATCATAAATGATAATATAGATTTTGTTAAAGCTACTTTTGATAGAAGTGGCGGAAGAGTAACTGAATTAGTTGCTAAACCTCTACTTGAAATATTATTTCCATATCTTGGTCATTTCCAACAACCATTAAGTGGAATAATCGCAGGTAGAAAAGAAGTTTTTACAAAATTAATATTAGATAAAGACTATGGTGTTGATATTGGGCTATTAATTGATGTATATAAAGAAAATGCTAAAATACAAGAAGTTAATATAGGTAAAATCAAAAACTATTCACAAGACTGGCATAGCTTAATTGATATGTCTAAACAAGTATCAACTGCAATCTTAAAAAGAGCAGATTATAGTATTGAAAAAAGATAATCATTATTGATTATCTTTTTTTACGTCTATTCTCATAAATAATGGAGTTGGAGTAGTTAATTCATAACTATTATCTTCAACATATTTTAATTCAGTATTATCATTATTTATTTGTTTTATAATTTCTTCACTAGTTTTAGTTAAGAATGGATTTAAAATTAAAGCACTTACTCTAATAGCTTCTAATAAATTATAAATAACTGTCTCTAATCTATCTTTTAAATTTTCATCTTTTGCTAAAACCCATGGAGTAGTTTCATCTATATATTTATTACTAGCTCTAAGTAAATTAAATATTTCACTTATCGCATCACTTATTTGTAAATCATCCATTTTCTTAGATACTTTTTCATATAACGAATTAATATTATTAATAAATTCTTTATCTAATTCATCACTTACACCTTTATTAGTAACTTTACCATCAAAGTATTTATTACCCATAGATATAGTTCTTTGAACTAAATTACCTAAAATATTTGCAAGATCTCCATTAATTCTTTCAATTAATAAATCTCTAGTAAATACACCATCTTGAGCAAATGGAATTTCATGTAAGAAATAATATCTAACAGCATCTACACCAAATTCTTCTACTAAGTCATCTGCATATATTACGTTACCACGAGATTTACTCATCTTACCATCACTCATAATTAACCATGGATGTCCAAATACTTGTTTTGGCATTGGAATATCTAAACTCATTAAGAAACAAGGCCAATAAATAGTATGGAATCTAATAATATCCTTACCAATTAAATGAAGATCAGCTGGCCATTTATATTTAAATTCATCAGTTCCACCATCTACATCATATCCAATATTAGTAATATAGTTAGTTAAAGCATCAAGCCATACATAAACTACATGTTTAGGATCAAAATCAACTGGAATACCCCAACTAAATGAAGTTCTTGATACACATAAATCTTGTAGACCAGGTTTAATAAAGTTATTAACCATTTCATTCTTACGAGCTACTGGTTGAATAAATTCAGGATGAGATTCAATATATTCTTCTAGCTTGTGTTGATATTTACTTAATTTAAAGAAATATGCTTCTTCTGATTTCTTCTCTACTTTTCTTCCACAATCAGGACATACTATTTCTCCATCTTCATTTTTAACTACTTGAGAATCAGTCCAGAAAGATTCATCTGGAGTACAATACCATCCTTCATATTTACCTAGATAAATATCACCCTTATCATACATATACTTAAATATATGTTGAACTACCTCTTCATGTTTCTTATCAGTAGTACGTACAAACTTATCATAACTTGTATTCATGATATCCCAAATACGTCTAATTTCTCCTGCTTTTTCATCAACAAATTCTTGTGGAGTAACGCCTTCTTCTTTAGCTTTTAATTCAATTTTTTCTCCATGTTCATCAGTACCAGTTTGAAAATAAACATCATAACCTTGTAATCTTTTAAATCTAGCTATCGCATCAGCTAAAACAATCTCATAAGTATTACCTATATGAGGTTTACCTGAAGTATATGCAATCGCAGTACTAATATAATATTTTTCTTTTTCCATAATATTACCTCCTAAAAATAAAAAAATTATTATAAATATAAGGACGAATTACTCGCGGTACCACCTTACTTCATAATAATTTCTATTACACACTTAAATAGTTAACGCCTATCTACGTTTATACCTACATATCGATATAAAAGTTCAGAAGCCATACCTTTATAACTATTTATACTCACTTTCACCTAACTGAGTTCTCTAATAATAAACATTGTTATAAAAGCTCTTCGTCATCACATTTGATGTGCATATCATAGCACACTATCTAAATTTAATCAAGATTTAATAACTTAGAATTATCTAAAGTAAATAAATATCTATCAGTTGCTTCTTTAACTGCATTAATTAATATAGTATCTTTAACTAATATTTTTATATCAAAACTATCCATTATTTGTTTTTGATATTTTTTATTTATAAATTTAGATATTTCATCACTAATCTTATTCTTAATAGATTCATCAATATCTTTACTAAATATTTTATTAATACTTTTAATAAATACTTTCTCATATGAATCACTCATACTGATTTTTAATTCTTTTTTCAATTCTTTATCTAATGAATTAAAATCTTTTTTATAAAACTCTATTATTTTAAAATCTTTAATAGAATTAACTTTTTTACTTAAAGTATTAATTCTTTCTTTTCTTATTTTCTCAGTAACCTTAATTATATTACTACGATAATTATCTAATAATTTTGATAACTCTTCTGTATCTAACACTATTTTATTTTTCTTAGATAAATCTAAAAACTTATTTTTTAATACATCCATTGAATCTAATGGAGGTTTATTAATCAAAGTCTTAATATCTTCATTAACAAAACTATTAGTATTATTATCTATAATATTTAATATATTATTTTTATAATTATCAAAATGTTGTTTTTTAAATTCTTTTATTTGTTCCTCTTCCATCATTTAATCTCCTATTCTAAAGTTGAATCATTTTCATTTGAGTTGTTATCTTCACTACCAAATACATGTGCCTCTACTCCAGCAAATCTATCTACATTAGGATCATATTTAGGGATATCAACTGTTTGTACTACTTCTGTAGGTAATTTTACTGATGATACATCAGTAGAATCGCCTTTATCAAATACTAAATCTAATTTTTCTTTTATTTGATCTTTAGTAAATGGTTTTGATATATAATCAATAAAACCTTCTTCAATATACTTTTCTTTAGCTCCAGCAACTGCATCAGCAGTAAGCGCAATAACAGGTATATTAAAGTTAGAATTTTCTTTTAATTTAGCTAAAGCTGTCTCACCACTCATATTAGGCATCATAATATCCATTAATATTAAATCATATTCATTACCATTGATTACCTTATTTAAACATTCTTGTCCATCATATGCTTCATCTATTTCAAAATTAAAATCCTGAAGTGCACGTCTCGCCACTTTAATATTTAATTTATTATCATCGACTATTAATACTTTTTTACTATCAAAGTCCTTAGGTATTTTTACTTCGACTACTGGTATAGTTGAAACCTTAGATGCTTCTTCTTGAACTACAGCTTGTTTTATTGGAGTAAGATCAATCTTAACAGTTTGATTAGGATCAGCCATTTGACTAATCTTTTGAGGTATTTGAACTACAAACAAAGATCCTTGTCCAAAAGTAGATTGAACATTAATTTTACCACCCATCATATCAACAAGAGCTTTTGTAATCGCAAGACCAAGTCCAGTTCCCTCAGTAGTTGTATTTTTTTCTATATCTAATCTTTCAAATTTAGTAAATAACTTATTAATATTTTCAGCCTTTATACCTCTACCAGTATCTCTAACACTAATAACTAAATTACAAATATTATTTTGATTAATACATCTAACAGAAAGTTCTATTTCACCATTATTAGTATATTTAATAGCATTAGTAAGTAAATTATTAACTATTTCTTTAACATGAATCTTATCACCAATTAATTCATAAGGAATATCAGGAGCAAGATTAATCTTAAAATTGATATTCTTCTCACCTATTCTTATAGCATCAATTCTAGCTAAAGACTCTATTTCTTCCTTAAAATTATATTTAACATCAACTAATTCCATCTTATTACTTTCAAGCTTATTAATATCTAATATATTACCTACTATTTCAAGTAATGTCTTAGAAGCTTCCATTATATAATCAGCATCTTCAACTATAATAGGAGGTACTTCTTCTTTATGATTTTGAATATCCTCACTAAAACCAACAATTGCATTTAAAGGAGTTCTAATCTCATGAGACATACTACTTAAGAAATCACTCTTAGCATTATTAGCACGTTCTGCTTGATTCTTAGCTAATGTTAATTGATTAATTATTCGTAAATCTGGATTTTCAATTGTATGAAACATTACTAAATAACTCAAAGTAAAAATGAAGGTTTCTGTTATTACTTCTGGATAATAACTTCGAAGAATCAATGCAATTATAAAAAATATAAATAAAATTGCAAATGGTAATAATTTACCTCTTTCTTCTTTATTTCTAATATAAAATAATACACAAAAAACTATTGTTAAAAACATATATAATACTATTTCAACCATAGCAGCATAATATGCAGGACCATTTAAATCTACAGTTTCACCTTCTATAATAGTATCCATAGGTAATGCTAATATAAATAATATTACTATAGTAGTAATTATATTAAAAATAATATTCATTTTCTTACTAATTTCTTTATTAAATTTATTTAATTCAATAACGTATTTAAGTAAAAATAATAGCATTAAATCCATCATTATAAGATAAAATGATTGCAACACTCCAGTAAAATATAAATGTCCAACAAGCATTGCAAATAAGTAAATAACAACAGCAAATATTGAATAAATTAAATTAATAATAATTAATTTTCTATATATTATAGTTTCATAATTCTTAACTGATCCCCTTAAAAAAAACAATACTACAAGATAAATTGCAAGTACTAGCGAACCACACGGCAACCATATTCCACTCATCCTAGTCACTCCCTATTCTTTATAATTATAACAAAAAAAGACTTTACATTAAAGTCTTTTTCTATCATTTGTTTCAAATACATTTTCTGGGGCATCCGAATCATAATATCGTGATTTTTCGATAGCATCTAAAGTATAATCATTTTCTGACTCAGACATTATATCATTTATAAAATCAATTTTATTTTGAGTTGGAGTTCCTAATGATTTTCGTTCTATTGTCTTATCTTCACTAAATATAATTTCACCAACTAAAGAATTCATATTATCTTTCAATTCCTTTGTGATATCTTTAACATCTGAATTACACGCTCCAGTAACATCTATTTCTTTACCAATGTTAACTGTATATTTTTTCTTATCCCTTAATATACCAATTGGAATAATAACACCATTTCCATTTATTGCAATTCGTGCAGTTCCAGGAAATAAAGCTTGAGTTAATCTTGGTGTTACATTCCATGCGCCTTCTGGATAAATTAATATATTGTCCCTATTAGCAATTCTTCGCGTACATAAATCTTCACATATATGCCTATCTTTCTTATATTCATCATAAAGGATTTTCTCCTCCGGAGATAAAATTTCTCCTCTATGATGCTTTTTAAAAATATCATATATATTATACCCAGTATCTACACATATTCTACCATGCATTATATCAAGAAATAACCCTTCGATATTTCTATATGTTTCTCCAGGATCTCCCATAACAAAGTACGCTTGTTCACCTATAGCTTCCATAGCAGATTCAATATCATATCTACCAACGTGACTAGATGCGTATATTTTACCTTTAGAAGTATTATTAGTTCTTTTATCATCAAATAGAACTAGTTTTCTTCCACTCAATATACGATCTATTTTTAATACTAAGCTAGTTAGAAAATAGATTCTTTTCTTAATTTTACTTGATTCTAATTGTTTATTAGTATCATATTCATAACTACGCAATTTTCTATAATAAGAAGATAACTCTTGAATAGACATTTTTTTCAACTCTAATAATTTTTTATACTCAAAATCTGTAGAACCCATTAAATTTCCTCCTAGTATCATTTTCAACCTCTTTTAATGGCACATATTATACCATAAAATCAGGTTTTCGTCAATTTTATTAATTCTATATAAATCTATTTTACCATATTTTTCTCATAAATTTTATTTAATAATTTTACTAAATAAATAATAGGATGTTCTTCTAATTTAATAATATCTAAGATTATAACTAAATTACTACCTTTACTCATAAATCTAAACATATTAGATACTTGGAATGCATCCATAAATATTTCTTCTGTATCAAGTTTAGATGCAACATCCCCTGGGAATACTACTTCAATAGAATTTCTATTTTGATGAACATTACTAATTTTTAACTTAGATACTAATTTTTCAAACCATTCTTCATACATATAGATAATCAAGTCATCAGATAATTTACCAAATCTATCTTCAAGTTCACTTTTAATATTTTTAAATGACTTCTCATCTTCAATACTATTAATCTTTCTATGAATCTCAATTTTTAAATCATCTTCAGATACATAACTATCTTCAATATGAGTAGTAACACTAATTAATGGTTTAGATTCTACTTCTACCTCTTCTTCATCTTCCTCATCTAGTACTTCTATTTCATTATTATTCTTTTTATTTATTTCATCTTCAAGCATCTTTAAGTATAAATCAATTCCAACACTATCAATAAATCCAGCTTGTTCACTACCTAATATATCTCCAGCACCTCTAATTGATAAATCACGAGTAGCAATAGCAAAACCACTACCTAGTTCAGTAAACTCTTTAATAACACCAAGTCTCTTAACTGCTGTTTCAGTTAAACTCTTAAATGGTTGATACATCAAATATGCATAAGCAAACTTATCACTTCTACCAACTCTACCTCTTATTTGATATAGCTGAGCTAAGCCTAGACGCTCTGCATTTTCTACTATAATTGTATTAGCATTTGGAATATCAATACCAGACTCTAAGATTGTTGTACATACTAAAACATTAGTCTTTTTAGAAATGAAATCAAACATTATCTCCTCAATTTCACTACCTGTCATTTTACCATGAGCAAAGCTTACTTTTGCTTCGTCAACTAAATTTGATATCTCAGCAGCCTTTCTTTCAATTCCTTCTACGTTATTATATAGATAATATACCTGACCACCACGTTCAAGCTCTTTTGTTATAGCCTCCTTAATAATTTCCGGATCATATTCCATAACATAGGTTTGAACTGGCTTTCTATTTTGAGGTGGTTCATATATAACTGACATATCTCTTACACCAACAATAGACATATGAAGAGTTCTTGGTATTGGAGTAGCAGTCATTGTTAATACATCTACAGTATTTTTTAATTGTTTAATCTTTTCTTTATCCTTAACACCAAATCTATGCTCTTCATCTATTATTAATAGTCCTAAGTCTTTAAATTCAACATCCTTACTTAATACTCTATGAGTACCAATAACGATATCTATTTCACCAAGCTTTAGCTTTTTAACAATATCATCTTGCTCTTTTTTAGTCTTAAATCTATTAAGAACAGCAACTCTAATTGGGTATTCTTTCATACGCTCTTTAAAGCCTTCATATTGTTGATCAGCAAGAACTGTTGTTGGGACTAAATAAACAACTTGCTTTTGATCCATAACAGCCTTAAATGCAGCTCTAATAGCTACCTCAGTCTTACCATAACCAACATCACCACAAAGAAGTCTATCCATAGGCTTTGGATTTTCCATATCTTTCTTAACTTCCTGGATACATCTTAATTGATCATCTGTTTCTGCGTACTGGAAGCTATTTTCAAATTGTGTTTGCCATTCATTATCTGGTGAGAATGCATATCCTTTAACTTTTTGTCTTTTAGCATAAAGCTCTATTAATTCCTTAGCAACCTCACGTAAGTTATTTTTAACCTTAGCCTTAGTATTAGCCCAGTCCTTACCACCAAGCTTATATATTTTAGGAGCCGCTTCTCCACCAACATATTTTCTAACACTATCTAAAGAGTTTGTTGGAACATATAAAATATCATCATTTTTATATCTAATCTTTATATAATCCTTAACAATATCTCCAGTTTTAATTGTATTAACACCTATATATTGTCCAATTCCGTGAATTTTATGAACAACATAGTCACCAATTCTTAAATCAGCAAAAACAACTTTCTCGCTTTGTTTAAATACTTTATTAACTCTCTTTGGTTTTGATTTAGCTACAAAGAACTCTTCACTACTAATAACTAACAACTTAGTATCTTTACATTCAAAACCAGCTGACAAAGCTCCTGTTGTTATAACAATTTCACCATATTTTACATCTTTAAGCTCTGCTGAATATCTATGGTTTATATCATTATCTGTTAATAATATTGCTATCTTCCTTGCGCTTTCTTCTGTACCACCAAGGATAATAACTTTCTTCTTTAAAGCTAATGATTCCTTTAATTGATTTAGAAATATTTCTGTTTCTGATTTATAAACCCTAACATCTCTATAATTGAAATAATATGTTGTATTCTCAGTTTTTGTATCAGTCTTTTCTATATCAATATAGCTATGCTTTCCAAAGTCTAAATGATAATCACTTATGCTTCTAATAGAGTCCGGAAAAAATCTTCCTTTTTCAGTTACGCTCTTTATTAGATTATTATTATCTATTTTTATATTATCTATTCTTTGTTTTATTTTTGATTGTTCATCTAATACTATTAAGTAATTTTCTGACAAATATTCAATAAATGTTTCTGTTTTATCGTAGAATAAATCAAAATACTTATCTACCTTGCTTAAATAGTTACCATTCAGTATAAGCTCTTCATCTTCCTTAGAGCATTTACCATACTTACTTATCTTAGCTTTTAATACTTCTGGATCATGATCAAATATGAATTCATGGCATGGATAAATATCTATAGAGTCAGTCATCTCTACAGATCTTTGTGATA
>CACZQV010000052.1 GCA_902783435.1 uncultured Erysipelotrichaceae bacterium
AAGATGAATATGGTACTTCTGTTATTAGTATTCAATTTACTAGAGATGATTCTAATACATTATCAATTAAAAATAGATATAATCATACAGTAGCTAATCCAGATGCTACCTTCTCAAATAACTTAGATAATATTACATATGGATTAACAAAATCATTTAATAAAGAATATGATTTAAACATTAATTCAGGTAAACTTAATAATATAGAAATACCTGGATATGTTAAAGCAAGTGATGGTAAGTATTATAAATACAATTATGAAATAAATAATATTTATTATTGTCCTAATAATATAATAATAGATAATTTTAAAGTTAAAAAATATGATAAATCAAAATACATAATAATTGATTATTTTATAATTGATTTAGTTAATAAAACTATAAAACTATATAAAGACAATTTAATTGATAGATTACCTGATGATATTAAAAATATTAAAAATATTAAAGTAGAGAAAGATAAACAAACAAAAAATAAAAAAATTACATTCAATGATTCTATTGAAATAGTTGTAAATAGAAATAATCAAATTATTAAATATAAAAATGATTTAATAGAGAAGACTGGATATTTTTTAAATTATAATACAACATTAAAATCACTAAGTATGTCTAATCTTAAAGAAACTGATGAAAATTTTTTGTATAAAAATACTGATTTAGAATATATAAATCTTCCTAATTTAGAATATATTGATAGATACTTTTTAACATCAAATAAAAAATTAAAAGAAATAAGTCTACCTAAAGTTAAACACATTGGTAATTCATTCTTAAGTTTTAATAAAAGTCTAGAAAGAATAAATTTACCTGAAGTAGAATATATAGATAATAGTTTTTTAAATAATTGTACATCAATAAAAGAAATAGATTTACCAAAATTAAGAATTATTAAAGATTATGTTTTAGAAAGAGCTAATAATATAGAAAAAATAAATTTACCTAAAGTAGTAGAAATTGGAAATAATTTTATGCTTACTAACGAAAAATTAGAATCAATAGAATTACCTGAAGTAATACAAATAGGAAATTTCTTTTTAGAAGATAATAGAGTATTAAAAAATATAAGTATGCCTAAAGTTAATACATTAGGAATTAATTGTTTAACTGAAAATAGAGATTTAATTGAATTAGATTTACCTGAAGTAGAATATATAGATAGAAGTTTTCTACGTACTAATATTTCTTTAAAAAGAATAAATCTTCCTAAACTTAAAAAACTAGGAGAAAGATCATTTCTTATGATTGATAATTTAGATTATATTAATATACCTAATTCTGATATTTCAAATATACAAACAGAATCTCAAATATCATTTAAAACATTATAATAAATAATAATATAAAAAGAGGATTATCCTCTTTTTATATTTTAAAAATAAATATACATATACACATAATAATAAATCCTAAGAATAATCCAATATAAGTAATATTATTCTTATATTTAAATGATAATGGTAATAACTCATACAAAGATATTTGTATCATAATACCTGATGTAATTGATAATATAATACTCATAATATAATTATTAATATATTTAGATAAAAATAAATATGAAAGAATTGCTCCTAAAAATTCAGAAAAACCAGATATAAAAGTATAAATAAATGCTTTTTTATGACTATTAGTAGAATAATATAAAGGTACTGATATACTTATACCTTCAGGTATATTATGAAGAGTAATAGCTAAAGCCATAGAAATACCTATTTTAAGGTCATTAGAGCTAGTTATGAATGTAGTTATACCTTCAGGTATATTATGAAGAATTATCGCTATAAGACCAAATATACCTGTTTTAAATAGATTATTGTTATTTATTTTATTACTAAGTCTTTTATCAATAAAAATAGATATAATAATACCAATATTTATAAAAATTAATACAAATAAAATACTAAATAAATTTATTTCTTTTAAATACTTTAAACTTTCTGGTATTAAAGAAATAAAAGATATAGTAATCATAATAGATGAAGCAAAAGATAAAGAAAAATTAATAATATTATCTCTATATTTATTATTTAAATAAGTAGGAAATATACCAATACATGTAGATAATCCTGCAATAAAAGTAATTAAAAAAGATATAGTTATTTTATTCATACTTAATCTTATTTAAATAATTATAAAAATATGATATAATTACGACTAGTTGGAAGTGATTATATGAATTATGATTTAGAAATGGAAAAACAAATGGAAGATATAGAAGAAGGATCTAAATTACTTCTACATGCATGTTGTGCTCCATGTTCTTCTGCAGTACTTGAAAGATTAGCAAATTTCTTTAAAATTAGTATATTTTATTATAATCCTAATATTACTGAAGAAGAAGAATACAGAAAAAGAATAAATGAACTAAAAAGATTTGTATCAGTATTTAAAACAAAATACCCTGTAGAAATAATAGAAGGTAATTATGAACCATCTAAATTCATGGAAATGGCTAAAGGATTAGAAGAAGAACCAGAACGAGGTATTAGATGTTATAAATGTTATGAATTAAGATTAGAAGAAACAGCTAAAATCGCAGAAGAATTAGGTTTTAATCACTTTGCTACTACATTAACACTATCTCCTCATAAAAATGCTAATTGGATTAATGAAATAGGGGAAGAATTGAATAAAAAATATAAATCTAATTATTTATACTCTGATTTTAAGAAAAAAGAAGGATATAAAAAGAGTATAGAATTATCAAAAGTTTATAATTTATATAGACAAGATTATTGTGGATGTATATATTCAAAAAGAGTAAGACAAGCTGAATAACTTGTCTTTTTAAATGTAAAGTTTCTTTACTAAAAACATAAATTATATTATAATTCTTATAGGATGTGATTATATGAAATATTACTGTTTAGGTATTAAAGGTACTGGTATGTCTACACTTGCCCAAATTCTATCAGATTTAGGAAACGATATAGAAGGGTATGATGATGCCAAAGGATATAAATTTACTCAAAAAGGTTTAGAAGAAAGAAATATTCCAATATATTATGATTCAGATCATTATATAGATCCAACAACTATAGTTACATATAGTGTAGCTTTAAGTGAAGATCATCCCGAACTAGTAAGATGTAAAAAACTTGGATTAAAAATAGTTAAATATAATGAAATAATGGGTCATGTTATTGATATGTTTAAATCAATAGGAGTAAGTGGTACTCATGGTAAAACTACTACTTCTTCATTAATTCGTCATATATTAGAAGATAATGGTGGATGTAATTACTTTATAGGTGCAGGAGATGGTTATGCTACTGAAGAAAATACTTATTTCGTAGTTGAAAGTGATGAATTTAATCGTCATTTTACTGCATATCATCCTGCATATTCAGTAATCACTAATATAGAAGAAGAACACTTAGAATGTTATAAAGATATAGATGATATCAGAAACACTTTTGAAATATTTGCTAATCAAACTAAGAATTTAGTAGTAGCCAACGGAGATAATACTGAAATTAAAAAGATTAATTATAAAACAAAAACTATATTCTATGGATTTGGTTTTAATAATGATGTAGTTATTAAAAATATAAAATTAACTGATGAAGGTTCTCGATTTGATATTTATATAAAAGAAAACTTATATGGTAGTTTTGAAGTACCTCTATATGGCAAGCACATGGTAGGTAATGCAGTAGCTGCAATTCTTATTTGTAAAGAATTAGGAATACCAAAAGAAAAAATATATGAATCTATTAAAACATTTAAAAACGCTAAAAGAAGATTTGCAATAGAAAAAGTAGGGCAAACTATAATTATTGATGATTATGCTCATCATCCAACAGAAATAAAAGCAACATTAGATGCAGCTAAGCAAAAATATCCAAATAAACAAATAGTTGCTGTATTTAAACCAAATACATATTCACGTACTAAAGATTTTACTGATAAATTTGTAGAAGCATTGTCTACAGCAGATAAAGTATTTTTAACTGATATAGATTGTAATAGAGAAAATCCTAACGATTATCCTGGTATTACTTCTAAAATAATAACTGATAAAATAGAAGGTGCAGAAATAATTGATGAAGATCAAATTTCTAAACTAGAACCATATTTAGATTCAGTTATATGCGTTATGAGTTGTGCTTATGTAGATAAGTTAATAAATAATTTAAAAGATTTTATTAATAAATTACCAAAAGATGATGAATAATCATCTTTTTATATTAAACAAAAAAAAGAAGATAAATTCTTCTTTTTATTTTATATTGGTAGCCTGTACGGAATTCGAATCCGTGAATGTTACCTTGAGAGGGTAATGTGTTAAGCCACTTCACCAACAGGCCATATAAAGTACATTAATAATTTA
>CACZQV010000053.1 GCA_902783435.1 uncultured Erysipelotrichaceae bacterium
TAAGTGCTAGGACCAATATCTAATACAATTCAAGGAGTAATTAATTTTACATGGCCAATGGTTATCATTTCTACTATTGTAATGGTATCTTTTCGTATTTGTTATTTAATAAGAAATAAAGAAAAAATAGTATTATATAAAGAGTTAATGATGCTAGTATTTGGAATTTATATATTATGTTTATTCCAAGTAGTAACTTTTCAAGATGATACATCTTGGGCTAGTAATAACTTTATTCCATTTAAAGAAATATTTAGATATAGGATTGCCAGTAGATTATTCTTTAAAAATGTTTTAGGTAATATGATTATGTTCTTACCATTTGGATTATTTACAGGATATTACTTAAAAGCAGAAAAATTCAATTTACCTTTATTTTTAACTTTAATAGCGTCGCTTTCAATAGAATTAGTACAATTATCTATAGGAAGAGTATTTGATGTAGATGATATTATTTTAAATATATTAGGTGGATTCTTAGGATATTTAGTATATTATATACTTAGAAAAATAAGTATGAAATTACCTAAATTTTGTAAAAGTGAATGGTTTTTAAATGTATTATCAGTATTAGTATTTAGTGGAGTAATGGCAATTTTAGCCTTAATATTAATTTAGTTATAGGAGTAGTTATGAATAAGATTGAAATATTTAATGAGACAGATGAAGAAATAAAAGAATTAGAAATAGTAGAAAAAGTATTATATAGTGCTATGGAAAAAGAAAAGTTAGAAGATACTTCTTTTAATTTAATTATTGTAGATAATAATTATATTCATGAATTAAATAAAAACTATAGAGGTATTGATAGAGAAACAGATGTAATAACATTTGCTCTTGAAGATGAAGATAGCTTAGTAGTTGGAGAAAATGTTAGAATCTTAGGAGATATTTACATATCTATAGATAGAGCGAGAAGTCAAGCTGTTGACTATGGTCATTCATTCTTAAGAGAATTATCATTCTTAGCAGTTCATGGTTTTTATCATTTATTAGGTTATGATCACCAAACAAAAGAAGAAGAAGAAGTTATGTTTGGTAAACAAGAGGAGGTGTTAAGTAGTTATGGCATCAACAGAGAAAGTTAGAAAAAAAGTAAAACATAAACTAAGACTTGATAATAAAAGATTAGTTAATAGTTTTAAATATGCATTTGAAGGTATAGCACAAACTTATAAAGGAGAACAAAATTTAAAAATACATACATTTATCGCAATACTTGTATTAGTATTTGGATTCTTCTTAAAAATAAGTTATTTAGAATGGTTAGTATGTTTAGTATTAATTGGATTAGTTTTAATGGCAGAGTTTTTTAATACAGCAGTAGAGTATGTTGTAGACCTTGCTTCCCCTAAAGTTCATCCACTTGCAAAAGCAGCTAAAGATACCGCAAGTGCTGGAGTACTTATGATGGCAATTATTTCAGCTATAATAGGTGGAGTAATATTTATACCAAAACTAATAGATTTCATAGGAGGATTATTATGATAGATAAATTAATGAAACTTGCAGAAAACTCATATAGTCCATATTCACATTTTAGAGTAGCGACAATAGTAATTATGAAAGATGGAAAAGAGTTTCAAGGAGTAAATGTAGAAAATGCTTCTTATGGCGCATCTATTTGTTCTGAAAGAAGTGCTATTTTATCAGCTATCTCTAATGGATATAAAAAAGGTGATTTTAAAGAACTACATTGCCTATGTGCTGATAGTAATAGAATAAGTACTAGTTGTTTTGCATGTAGACAAGTAATTAGTGAATTATTTGATAAAGATGTACCATTATATTTCTATTCAAATACAGGAGAATCAAAAAAATACACAGTAGAAGAATTATGTCCATATCCATTTGATGAGGATGATTTAAAATGAAATGTGGTTTTGTAAGTTTAGTAGGTAGACCTAATGTTGGTAAAAGTAGCTTATTAAATAGTGTTTTAGGAATGAAACTAGCTATTACTTCTAATGTTAGTGGTACTACAAGAAATGTAATACAAGGTATATATAATGATGATGATTCTCAAATAATATTTGTAGATACTCCAGGTATTCATAAAGCTCAAAATAAATTAGGTTCTTTAATGAATAAAAAAGCTTATAATAATACTGAAGGAGTAGATATAGTATTGTTCTTAGTAGATATATCAAAAGGATTTGGTAAGGGAGATCAGTTTATCTTAGATAGAATTAAAGATAAAGGTATCCCAGTATTTCTACTTTTAAATAAAATAGACTTAGTAAAAGATAAATCTAAATTATTAGAAGATATTAATAAATTAAAAGATTTATATGACTTTGATGAAATTATTCCAATATCTGCAATGAAAAAAGATAATGTAGATTTACTTATAGATTGTATAAAAAAGAAATTAGATGATAGTGAAAGAATCTTTTCAGAAGAAGATTTAACTAATGTTACAACTAGATTTATAATGGCAGAATTTGTTAGAGAAAAAGTACTTGAATTAACACATGATGAAATTCCACATACAGTAACTTGTTATGTAGAAAACTACGAAGAAGATGATAAAGTAGTACATATACAAGTATTAATAGTAGTAGATAGAGATAATATTAAAAAGATAATTATAGGTAAGCAAGGATCTATGTTAAAAGAAATAGGTACTAGAGCTCGTAAAGATATGGAAGAATTCTTAGGTAAAAAAGTATTCTTAGAAACATATGTTAAAACATTAAAAAATTGGAGAGATCAAGAAAAATACTTCTTAGAATTAGGATTAAAAGATGAAGATGAATAAAAATTATAAATAATTACCACTATATTAATAGAGGTGATTATTATGTCAAACCTGTTATGGGAATTATTTGTTAAAACAGGAGATATTAAATATTATAATTTATATAAAAAAATAATAAGTAATAAATAAGAGGTGTAGTATGAAAGATTTAAAAGGAATTATATTTTTTATAGTAATAGCTATAGTAGCTGGATTTATTATATTAGGAGCATTAAAAAGACAAGATGCATTTAATGATATAAATAAATATGTAAAAGAAAATAAAAGTGAATTAGAAACTATAAAAGATGATTATCTTAATGGTAAAGAATCAAACCTACCTGAAGAAATAGAAAGTGTAAAAGTAATTACTACAGATAAAGATACATTAGTATATTTTAAAATGAAAGATAGAGGAAGTAAAAAGACTAATATAGGATTCTATTATTCTAAAATAGATTTTCCAAATGCTTTAGAAGATAAAGAAATAGATATAGTAGAACTTGGTGGAGATAAATACAAATGGGTAGATGATTCATCAGAGGGAGTTACTAATAAAATAGAAAAAAATTGGTATTCTTATAAGAAAACAAAATAAGTAGCTGAAGCTACTTTTTTAATAAAAAATAGGTATATTGACATTCGAATATATGTATGATAAATTGAATTTAGAAATCATATATAAGGGGGAATGTTAATGGAGAAAAATAAAGAAATGATTTCAAATCTTTTTGAAGGAAAAGAAATAAGAAGTATATGGGATAGTAATAAAGAAGATTACTATTTCAGTGTAGTTGATGTCATAGGTGCATTGACTGATTCAGAACGTCCTAGAAAATATTGGGATGATTTAAAAAGACAGCTAAAAAAAGAAGGCAGTGAGTTGTCCGAAAAAATCGGACAACTGAAAATGAAGTCTAAAAAAGATGGAAAGAATTATTTAACAGACACATTGGATACTGAAGGAATATTCAGACTTATAGAGTCTATTCCATCACCCAAAGCAGAACCATTTAAATTATGGTTAGCTAAATTAGGAAGAGAAAAGATTGATGAAGTATTTGATCCGTCTAAAGGTATTGATCAAATGATAGATTTCTATCAGAAAAAAGGTTATTCTCTAGAATGGATAGAAGCTAGAATAAAGGCAATTATTACTCGTAAGAAATTAACTAATACATGGAAAGAAAATGGAATTAATGAAGGAGTAGAATATGCTATCCTAACAAATGAAATATATAAAGAATGGTCTGGTATGACAGCACAACAATATAAAGAATTTAAAAGTATTAGAAAAGAAAGTTTAAGAGATAATATGTCTGATATAGAAATAGCACTAACTGATATTGGTGAGATAACCGCAAGAGATATTGCAAGAAATGAAAAACCAATAGGATTAAAAGAAAATATGCGTGTTGCTAAAAGAGGTGGTACAGTTGCTAAAAAGACAAAAGACTTTTATGAAGAAGTAACTGGACTAAATGCTATTACAAATAAAAATAATCTTGATTATGAATATATAGATAACAAAAGAATAAGTAATTAAAGAAGTGATAATATGAAAATAGAAAGTATAGAAGGAATAATTCTAACAGAAACAAATTATAGTGAATCTAGTAAGATATTAAATATCTTTACTAAAGAACATGGTCTACTAGGTGTAATGTCTAAAGGATGTCGTAATATGAAAAGTAAACTACGTGGAGTAAGTAGAAAACTAATCTATGGTACTATTCATATTTACTATAAACCTAATGGATTATCTACATTAATAGGAATTGATGTAATTAACTCTTTTTCTAAAACTATAATGGACTTAGAGAAAGTATCTTATGCATCGTTTATTCTAGATTTAACACATCAAGTAATAAAACAAAATGATGATACAGAAATATTTGATTTATTAAAAGATACTTTAATAAAAATAGAAGAAGGATTAAATCCTCTAGCTTTAACTAATATATTAGAATTAAAACTATTAGATTACTTAGGAGTATCCCCAAGTATAGATTACTGTAGTAATTGTGGTAGTGATAAACAAATAGTTACCCTTTCTAGTGATGTAGGTGGTTATATTTGTAAGAACTGTTATAATAATGAACCATTAGTTAGTGATAAAACAATTAAAATGATTAGAATGTATTATTATGTAGATATAAAAAATATAACTAAACTAGATGTAAGTAAAGAAGTAAGTATAGAGATAAATAGATTCTTAGATGATTATTATGATAGATATACAGGGTTATACATAAAGAGTAAAGACTTTATTAAAAAGATAAATAACTTAAACAATAAATAAAACTTTCTTTTTTTTATAAAATAATATATAATGATAATGGTGATAAATATGAATATGAATTGGATAGAATATATTATTATAGCAGCAATATTAGTAGTAATATTATTAGCTATCTTAAAAGCAACTAAAAAAGATGCTGGACTAGATTTTAATAAATTAGTAGAATTACTAGGAGGAAAAGATAATATCATTTCAACAGAAAGTAATATGTCTAGATTTAAAGTAGAATTAAAAGATATATCTAAAGCAAATAAAGAAGGTATTCAAAAACTAGGTGCTAAAGGTATTGTTGAAATAGATAATCAATTAAAAATAATCTTAGGTAATGAATCTAAACAATTAAAGAAATATATAGAAGAGTTAAAAAAGTGACAAGTTTGTCACTTTTTTTGTCTATTGACATCATTCGACAAAATTTTACATATATACTATTATACAATTTTACACGGTGATAACATGATTACAAAAGAAGAATTTAATAAATTTGCTCATGAAGTAAAAAATCCTTTAGCTGTATGTAGTGGTTATTTAGAAATGATTAGTAAATGTAATGAAAAAGATAGAAAAACATATTTAGAAATAGTACAAGATGAAATAAAAAGAAGTTTAAGAATAATAAGTGATTATTCTAATGCTAATAAAGAAATAATAAAAGAAGAATTAGATCTAACACTTCTTTATGAAGATATTAATAATACACTTAATTATTTATTAAAGAATAATGATAGCGAAATAATATTCTTAGATGATGATGAACTATACATAAATGGAGATTATAATAAATTAAAACAAGTATTTGTTAATATCTTAAAGAATGCTTATGAAGCTAAATCTAATAATAAATTATTAATAGTAGTAAAAACAAAAGAAAATAAAAACAATTATGAAATATCTATTACTGATAATGGTATAGGTATGACTAAAGAAGAATTAGATAAAATAGAAGAAGAATATTATACAACTAAAAGTTATGGTACTGGACTAGGTATTCCTTTTATAAAACAAATAATAAAATTACATGGTGGAGATATAAAATATTCATCAAGAAAAAATATTGGTACTAAAGTATTAATAAAATTACCAAAAGAAAAAAGTCCTAAGACTTTTTAATAATAGTAATTATTACTATTTGAGTATGTTGGATTCATTCCACAATTACATGATGGAAAAGTAGGATACATTGGATAAATTGGATACATCATTGGTTGATTATTAATTTGATTATTATTAGCTATACCGTATCCAAGTGCAGTACCTGCAAGTCCTCCAACTAAAAATGGTGCTAAAAAGAATCTATCATCTTCATTATAGTAAGTAGTACTATTAGGATAATTATTATACATAATATACCTCCTCATAATAATTTATGAGTAAAGTAAAAATATGTTTATTATAAAATATTGAAAAAAAACGATACTTATGATATTATGTATACAGATGAAGAAAACTTCATACAATAAAAAAGGAACACTTAATAACGCTATGTTGAGTGTTACCCAATAAATGGTTGGCACCTAACTAGGTTTAGTTAGGTGCACTTTTATTTTAGTATTACAAAAAGTAATGCTATAAGTAAAAGTATGATTGTAAGTAATGAAAAGATTAAAAAATCTTTTTTACCCATATGCATCACCTCCAATCTAAGCAGAATAGAGGTAGCACCCAACTTATTAAATGTTCCAAAATAATTATATTAAGAAAGCAAAAATAAAACGACCGTTCGTATATAGCAATTTTAAATAAAATATGTTATAATTCACTTCATGAAATGCCTATAGGAGGTGTCTATATGGAAAGATTACAAAAAGTTATCGCAGAAGCAGGTATTGCGTCACGTAGAAAAGCAGAAGAATTAATTGTAAAAGGAAAAGTAAAAGTAAATGGTAAAATAATTACTGAACTTGGTACTAAAGTAAATACAAGTGATGAAATAGAAGTAGATGGAAAACTAATAGAAAAAGAAACAAAAGAATATTATTTATTAAATAAACCAAGAGGAGTAATAACTTCAACTTCTGATGAAAAAGGAAGAAAAACAGTAGTAGATTTAATAAATACTACTTCTAGAATATATCCAGTAGGAAGACTTGATTATGATACTACAGGAGCATTACTTCTAACTAATGATGGAGAATTTGCAAATATTCTAACTCATCCAAAAAATAAAATAGATAAAACATATCTAGCTAAACTAAATGGTATTATTAAAGGTGAACATATAAATAAATTAAAAGATGGAGTTATGTTAGATGATCAATTAGTAAAACCAAGTAGAGTAAAATTAAAAAAAGTAAATCCTGAATCTAATTCATCTATGGTAGAAATAACTATCCATGAAGGTAAAAACCATGAAGTAAAAAGATTATTTGAATCAGTTGGTTTTTTAGTAGATAAACTAACAAGAGAAAGAATTTCTATATTTAACTTAGAAGGATTAAAATCAGGAGAATATAGAAAACTAACTCCTAAAGAAGTACAAATAATATATTCTTATAAAAAATAAAAAGAGCATAAGCTCTTTTTTTTGTATCGATTATTTTTCTTCTTCAGTAACTTCTACGATAGCTGAAGTAGGACAACTTTCAATAGCTTCCTTAACAGCATCTACTTTATCTTCAGTAACTTCTCCAACTACTTCACTTAATCCATCATCATTGATATTGAATACACCTTCAGCAATTGCAGTACAAGCACCACAACCGATACAAGCATCTTGATTTACTTTGATTTTCATAAATAATCTCCCTTTCATATTTAATTATATTTAAATTTAAAATCAATGTAAAGAACTATTTTTTCTTTACGTAAAGTAGTCATTTAACATCTTTATATTTATATAGTTGTATGCTAAACTTATAATAAGAAGGTGAAAAGGTATGAGAAGAATGGATCGTTATAGTGAAAATACTAATACATCTGGTTCTAGTAGAATAAGTAAAAATCAAGAATTATATCAGAATTTTTCTACTAATTCTATATATACTAATATTACAGATGTAACTAATGCTAATGCCTATGAAATTAATAATAATAGAACTTCTCATACTACAAGAGAAGAATATCAAAATTTAAGAAAATTCCAAGATGTAGAACCACTACCAAGAAGTAAAAAAGAATTAGAAGATGTAAACTACTTATATCAAAGAAAAGAAAACAAAGTATATGATATAAATAGTGTCTTAGAAGAAGCTAGAAAGAATAAAGAAAAAGATGCATTAGAAGAAAAAAGAAAATTAAAAAATAATGCTTATAATATTCTATCTGGTAAAAATAAAGAAGCATTAGAAAAATATAGAGAAGAAAAGAAAAAAAGATTAACTACTCCTGAAGAAGAAGAAATAAGAGAACTTATTGATACAATAGCATCTAAAACTTTAGCAGGAGAAATAGATAAAGCTACAAGTGTAGATTTGCTTTCAGATCTTATGGCTACAAATGTTCTTGACAAAGTAGATCCTCAAAAAGTAGATGAACCAACAATTACAGAAGTAGTAGAAGTAACAGAAGAAGTAGTAAGTGATGAAGATAAAATAGATGAAAAATTATCCTTATCAAAAGAAATACTAGATAATGAACAAGTAAAAAAATTAAATGATACTGCTACAGGTAATTTATCTATTAAAGAACAATTTGAAAAGAAAGATGATGATTTCTATACAAGAAGTATGGATTTATCAGATAAAGATTTTAACTTAACTGATGATTTTAAAGATAAACCATTACCAGTAATAGTAAAAATATTAATATTCTTATTAGTAATCGCAGTAGTAGCCGCAACTGTTTATTTCATACATCAAAAAATAATGTAAAAAGGGATGAACTATGATGAGAAAAAATTATAGAAAGAAAAAATTTAATAAGAAAAGAAAAAGTACTTATAAAATATTCTTTCTTATTTTAGTTGGTATGACTGTAGGATTTGCCGCAATCAATACAACACTACAATTAATAGGTACTTTAAATATTTCAAGAACTACATGGGATATTCATTTTGAAAATCCAACTAAAACAGGTGGAGTAAACGCAACTAAAGAAGTAGCATTAAAAGAAAATGATAATACTACAGTAGAATATCAAGTTAAATTAACAAATCCAGGAGACTATTATGAATTTACAGTAGATGCTAAAAATGATGGAACAATAGATGGTATGATTACAAATATTTCAAACAAAGTATATGAAAATAATGTAGAAGTAAATCCTACATATTTAGAAAGTACAATAACATACTCTGATGGAAAAACTATAGAAAATAATCATTTACTAGCAGCAGGTAGAAAAGAAACATATAAAGTAAAAGTACAATATAAAACTGGTCTAGCAGCAGACCAATTACCAGATCAAGAAAAAACATATAACTTTAGATTTACAGTAACATACATGCAAGCAGATGAAAATGCAACTCCTGTAAGATTTGATTTTGAGACTGCATCATGGGATGATATAATAACTGCATATCAAAATAATCCACAAGATTTACAACAATCAATGGAGAATTGCACAACAAAAGAAGTAGAACTAGACTTAGATAATGATGGAACAGCTGAGACAACAGCACATTTAAGAATAGCAAACATATCAACTCCAAGTGAATGTAGTACTCAAGGCTTCTCACAAACTGCATGTGGACTAGTACTAGAATTTGCAGATACAATCACAAGACATAGAATGAATCCATATGTATCAGGAGATACAACAACAGTAGGAGCAAATACTAAAGGTGGATGGGAATATAGTGATATGAGAGCTTATCTAAATAGCACAACATATGCATATGAAAATATAGACTATTCTACAAGTGGAATATATAATGCACTACCAAGTGAATTAAAAAATAAAATAATAGATACAAGAGTAGTATCAGGACACAATAGCAATGATACAACAAACTTCACCACAACTGATAAATTATATTTATTATCACCACATGAAGTATTTGAAGATGATGATGGTGATATAAGTGAAGGAATGGATTATTGGGATACATCTTATAATAATACAAGACAACTAGATTATTATAAAGCAAAAGGAGTAACATCATCTGCTTACTCAGGGGCTATTAAAAAGAATTTAAGTGGATCAAAATATTATTGGTGGCTCCGCTCGGCTTTTTCTGATAGTAGCGAAGATTTCTTCTTTGTGAATGGCAACGGTGACTGGGCTGACATCAATATTACTAGTAATCCTCTCGAAGTGTCTCCAGCTTTCCGAATTGCATAAAAATGTAAAGTAATGTAAATTTAAAGCTAACGACGAGTTAGATAGAAGTAGAGACAAGACCGATCTTCAATATTTTTGAATAGACCAGCTCCGAATGAAAATGAGGACAGTCCCAAAATATGGAAGACAAAGAGAATACAACATTGAAGTCGAATTTGACTTCAATGTTTTTATTTTTTTGAAATTTTACCAAATTAAATAATTGAAAAGAATTGTAAGTTGAATTTTAAATTTTCACTAAGTGGATTATTAAAATTCATCTTTTTTTATGTATGAAATTTAATTATGCTTGGTTTGTATTAGTTTTTCTTTTGTTGTATATTGTTGCAGCAAAAGGAGATGATTGTTTGAATTATTATGAATCAATAAAACAAGAATTTATAAATAATGAAATTAATAGAAAAGTGAAGAATTATTCTATTAATAAAAGTGATTTAAATACTTATTATAATGTAGGTAAAATGTTAATAGAAGCAGGTAAACATTATGGAGAAGGAATAATAAAAGAATATTCTAATAAACTAACAAAAGAACTAGGAAAAGGATATAGTAAAAGAAATTTATGGCTAATGGTTAAATTTTATAACTTAAAAGAAAAAATGCAGACAATGTCTGCACAATTATCATGGTCTCATTATTGTGAATTATTATCTATAGATTCTTTAGAAATAATTAAATATTATATTAGTCTCACTGAAAAGAATAATTTATCAGTAAGAGAGTTAAGAAGTAGAATAAAATCAAATGAATATGAAAGGTTACCTGAATCTACTAAGAATAAACTAATAAGTAAAGATGAAATAAGTATAGAAGATAATATCAAAAATCCTATTCTAATTAAAAATAACAATAATGAAATAATAAGTGAAAAAGTACTTCAAAAACTAATACTAGAAGATATTACTAATTTTATGAAAGAATTAGGAGAAGGTTATTCATTTATTGATTATGAATATAAGATTAAAATAGGAGATAGTTATAATTACATTGATTTGTTACTCTTTAATATTAAATTTAATTGTTATGTAGTAATAGAATTAAAAATTACTGAATTAAAGAAAGAGTATATAGGTCAAATTGAAGTATATATGAACTATATTGATAATAATTTAAAAGGTATAAATAATGATAAAACAATAGGTATTATTATATGTAGAAAAGATAATAAATTTATAATGGAATATTGTAGTGATAAAAGAATTCTTTCTAGAGAATATAAATTGATAAAATAAGGTCCTTTTTCTTTACTATAAAATGTCTTTTATGATATTATTATTATGGTGATGAAGTATATGAACACTAAATTTATAGTTAATGATTATATATTAATATGGAATTTATTATTTGGAGCTAGTGTATCTGAGTCTGTACATAAAATGAAACAAAAAATATGGGATACATATAAGTTAGAATATAATGCCATGTTTAAAGATAAAGATGAAATATTAAAAGATTATAAAAACTTTATTCCTGATAATGATATTATTTATAATATTTTATTAGAGTCTAAAGAATATGAAAAAATAAAAAAGAATGTTGAAAAATATAGATTAGAAGTAATGCAAGTATGGGATAAAAATAAAAAAGAAAATGAAAATCTTATTAAGAATATCGTACGTAAAAAATTGCCTGCATATACTATGTTTGTCGTTAATAAAGAATTAAATATTATTGATTATAATGAAGGTAACAAAATTATTTTAGGACGAGAAATAGATAAAAAAGAACCATTAAGAATCTTGTTTGAAATACATATGACTATAGCGAAAAATAATTTGAAAAGGTATAAGGAAGAATTTGAACCATTTAAAAAAGCTATAGTAGAACTTGCAATTTTAAATGAGTTTGGCACAAGACTTAGTGGAAGAAGCTGTTACCAAAGTGGTACACCATCTCTATTACCATTAAAAAGGTGGTTATACCCATATTGGTTAATGTATTTAGGAATTCCTAAAGAACAATTTGATGAATATATGACTAGAGATAAGATTGTATTTGACAAAGAAAAATATGCATATGAAAAAGAATTAAAGAAAATGGATATCGAAGAATTCATTGAATTTTGTATTAGAAATAGAAGATATATTGTAAGAGAAGTAAAGGATAAAAAGATAGAAGAAGAAATACTATAATACTTTTGACAGGGGGATTATTATGGACGATAAAATTAAAGTGCTACTAGATAGAATTAATATTGATGAGAACTCTTATCAATATTTTAATAATGCTAAAATAAGTAAGATTAAAGTTAATTCTAAAATAGATAGTTGGTTAGTTTTTATCGAAATAGATGATTTATTACCTGTTGAAGTATATAGAGAATTAGAAGAAAAGAAAATGGCTCTAGATAAGAATGCATCTAGTATAGAGTTTATTTTTGATGTTAAAAATTTTGATATAGAAAAGTATTTAGAATATTATAAGTACTTATTAACTACTTTAAAGAAAGATTTAAGAGTATTAGAAATATATGAAGATTGTATGAGAATAGAAAATGAATTTCTAGTACTTATAGTATCTACTCCAGTAGAAAAGAAAAAATTAGATAATTGTTTAGATAAGATAAATCATTTTTATAAATGTTTAGGTTATAAATTTAATATAGAAGTAGTAGTTAGACATGAAGAAAATGTCTTAGAAGAAATACAAAAAGAATTAGAAAATGTAGAATTACCTAAAGTTGATACTAAGAAAAAAGTAGTAGAAGAAAAACCTGCTGAAAAGAAATATAACAGAAGAGAAGCAAAAGATCCTAATAATGTTATAGGTAGAGGTATAAAAGAAGATCCTATTAAGATAAAAACTATTATAGGAGAAGATCCTAATGTAGTAATTGAAGGTAAAGTATTTGGTGTTGATTTCTTTGAATCTACTAAGACTGATTTTAAGATTATTACTTTAAAAGTAACTGATTTTACAGATAGTATTTATTGTAAGGTATTTGTAAGAGAAGAAGAGGAATATAAAAGACTTAGTAAAGAATTAAAACCAGGTAATTGGTATAAGATTAGAGGTTATACTAAAACTGATCAATTTTCTAATAATGAATTAGTACTTAATGCTAGAGATATAATATTAATAGATAAAAAAGAAAGTAGTGTAGAAGATACTGCTGAAGTAAAAAGAGTTGAACTACATTGTCATACTAAAATGAGTCAAATGGATGGAGTAGCAGATGAATGCGATGTAGTTAAAACTGCTATGGGATTTGGAATGAATGCAGTAGCTATTACTGATCATAATGGAGTACAAGGTTTTCCACATGTATTTGGTATGGTAACTGGATATAATAAGAAACTAGAAGAGGGACAAAAACCTTTTAAAGCAATTTATGGTGCAGAACTTGTTATGATAGATGATGCTGTTGATATTGTAGTTCGTCCTAATGATTCTGTTATGTTAGAAGATGAATTTGTTGTATTCGACTTTGAAACAACAGGATTTAATGCCGGTGGTGCAGATTCAATTATTGAAATTGGTGCTGTTAAATTAAAAGATGGAATGATTGTTGATAGATTTGATGAGCTTATTAATCCAGGAAGACCTCTTCCACAAAAGATTGTAGAGTTAACTAACATTACTGATCAAATGTTAGAAGATAAAGATACAGAAGAAAATGCTGTTAAAAGATTTATTGAATGGTTTGGAGAAGCTCCAATGGTTGCCCATAATGCAAAGTTTGATGTATCTTTCTTAGAGATGGCATATAAAAAATATAATTTAGGTACATTTACAAATCCTGTAATAGATACCTTAGAACTTTCAAGAACATTAGATAATACTTATGCAAGACATAGTTTAAGTGCATTAGTTAAACGTTATGATGTACCTTGGGATGAAACTGCTCACCATAGAGGAGATTATGATGCTGAAGGTACTGCCTTAGTATTTTATAAAATGTTAAAGAAATTAGATAATGCTAATATATCTAAAATGAATGAATTAGATAAATTAGTATCTAAAGATGAAATTCATAAATATGGTCGTGCTCATCATATTAATCTACTTGTTAAAAATAAAGTTGGATTAAAGAATTTATTCAAATTAGTATCGCTTGCTAATACGACTTATTTATATAAAACTCCTAGAATACTACGTAGTGTTGTTGAAGAACATCGTGATGGATTATTAGTAGGTAGTGGATGCTACGAGTCAGAGGTTTTTACCATGGCTAAAAGTAAAAGTGATGATGAATTATCCAATATTATTAGATTCTATGATTATGTAGAAGTACAACCAATAGAGTGTTATGATCATTTAATTCAAACAGGAGATTTCGCAACTAAAGTAGAAGTAGCTGCTAATATTGAAAAGATTGTTAGAGTAACTGAAGAAGCTGGAAAAATAATAGTTGCGACAGGTGATGTTCATCACCTAAAACGAGAAGATAAAATATATCGTGAAATTATTGTTAATCAAAAAGTTCCAGGTGGAGGACGTCATCCTCTAGCTAAAAATAATATAAAAGAAATTCCTTCAAATCATTTTAGAACTACTAATGAAATGTTAGAAGACTTTGATTTCTTAGGTGCAGATAAAGCTTATGAAATAGTTGTTACTAATACTAATAAAGTTGCAGATATGTGTGAAATAGTAGAAGTTATTCCTGATACTGGTGGAATTCCTTTCTCACCTCGTGTTAAAGCAGATGATGGAGAAAGTTACTTAGACTGTCCAGTTGTTGTAACTGACCTTGTTTATACAAAGGCAGCTCTTTGGTATGGTGATCCATTACCATATTCAATTGAAGAGAGAATTGCGACAGAGTTATATGGAGATATAGTTTATCGTATAATTAAAGAAGATTTAGAAAAAGAAAACTTATCAGATGAAGAATTTAATAAAAAGTCTCATAAAGTGTTACATGATACACTTTTAAAAGGAAAAGATGAAGTAGTTAAATTTGTATCAGAGTATGTTAAGAAAACTAGTGAAGAAGAACTAGATGAAAAAGGATTAGAGAAAGCAACTAAAAAAGCATTAGGTGGAGTTATTGGTGGAGGATTCGATCCAATTTATTTAATTGCTCAAAGACTTGTTAAACACTCTAATGATGAAGGATATTTAGTTGGTTCCCGTGGTTCTGTAGGATCATCTTTCGTTGCTACGATGATGGGTATCACTGAAGTTAATCCCCTTGCGGCACATTATCGTTGTGAAAAATGTAAGTTGAGTATATTTGAAGATGATGAGGGTAATCCATTTGGTGCTACTTACTCATCAGGATTTGACTTACCAGATAAAGAATGTCCTAACTGTCACATTCCAATGTTAAAAGATGGACAAGATATGCCATTCGCAACATTCTTAGGATTTAATGCTGATAAAGTACCAGATATTGATCTTAACTTTTCAGATTTAAATCAAGCAAGTGCTCATGCTTACACTAAAGTATTATTTGGTGAAGATAATGTTTATCGTGCAGGTACTATTGGTACAGTTGCGGATAAAACGGCATTTGGTTTTGTTAAAGGATATTTTGAAGATAAAGGAATAGAGGATGTAAGAACTGCTGAAGTAGAACGTCTTGCAATGGGATGCACAGGAGTAAAACGTACTACAGGACAACATCCAGGTGGTATCGTTGTTATTCCAGATTACAAAGAAGTATCAGACTTTACTCCATACCAATTCCCAGCAGAAGATGCTACAGCAGAGTGGAGAACAACACACTTTGATTACCACTCAATTGATCAATGTTTATTAAAACTTGATATCTTAGGTCATTCTGATCCAACACAACTTCGTTTAATTCAAAATCAATCAGGTACAGATATCTTAAAAGTACCTTTAGATGATAAAGCTACAATGTCTATCTTTACATCAACAGAAGCTTTAGGTGTTACTAAAGAACAAATTTTATGTAATACAGGAACTTTAGGTATTCCAGAATTTGGTACACCATTTACTATTCAATTAGTTGAAGATACTAAACCAACAACATTCGGAGAACTTATTAAAATATCAGGACTTTCTCATGGTACTGATGTTTGGTTAGGTAATGCTAAAGACTTAATTGATAATAACGTAGTTCCATTTAAAGATACAATAGGCTGTCGTGATGATATCATGGTATATCTAATGTATAATGGGGTAAAACCATTAAAAGCCTTCAAAATAATGGAGTTTGTTCGTAAAGGAAAAGCATCAAAAGAGCCTGATGCTTGGAAAGATCATGTTAAAACAATGCAAGAAGCAAATATACCAGAATGGTTTATCGAGTCATGTCGTAAAATAAAATACATGTTCCCTAAAGCCCATGCCGCAGCATATGTTATATCAGCATTTAGAATAGCTTGGTATAAAGTACATATGCCAGTATATTTCTATGCATCATGGTATTCATCAAAGGCAACTGATGTTGATGTTGAAAATATGATTAAAGGATATAATTCAATAAAAGCTAGACTTGAAGATATTAAAGAAAAAGGTTATGAAGCTTCTAATAAAGAACAAGGACAAGCTGAATCTTTAAAACTTGCTTTAGAAGCTACAGCACGTGGTATCAAATTCTTACCAGTAGATTTATACAACTCAGATGCTACAGTATGGACTGTTAAAAATGATACAGAAATTTACCCACCATTTAACGCAATTGATGGACTCGGAGATACAGTTGCTAAAAACATAGTTGCTGAACGTGAAAAAGGTAAATTTATTAGTATTGAAGACGTACAAAAACGTGCTAAAGTATCAGGTACCCTAATAGAAAAAATGAAATCTATGGGAATACTTGAAGGATTACCTGATTCTAATCAATTAAGTTTATTTTAAAAAGAGTAGAAATACTCTTTTTTTATGTTATAATTCCATTGAGGTGTATCTAATGAAATATAGTATTTTAGTCAATAAAAATAATGAAATTAAAGATAATTATATTAATAAAATAAATTTAGTTGAAACAAAAAATATCAAAGATGAAATAATAAAAATAGAAGAAAAAACATATGAAGCATATAAAGAATTAAAAAAATTCTTAGAAACTAAAAATATTTTTATTGAATTAGACTCTGCATATAGAAGTATAGAAGAACAACAAGAAATAATAGATGAATTTACTGAAAAATACGGGACAGAATATGTTAACAAATTTGTTGCACCTATAAGAACTAGTGAACATCATACAGGACTTGCACTAGACTTAGCTCTAATAGTTAATAATAAATCACTTATTGAAAATGAAGATTTATTTGCCAATGAAGATATATTTTTAGAGATACACAAACACTTACATAAATTTGGATTTATTTTAAGATATCCTAAAGATAAAAAAAACATTACTGGATATGATTATGAGCCATGGCACATAAGATATATTGGTAAAATACCAGCTAAAATAATTTATGATAATAGTTTAACTTTAGAAGAATATTTAAATAACTTTTCTTGTGTACTTTATATAAACAAACCTAAAGATATCACGTCTTTTGATGTAGTTAATAAGATAAGTAAATTATTTGGAATAAAAAGAGTAGGACATACTGGAACCCTTGATCCTTTAGCCACAGGAGTTATGTTAATAACTATTGGTAAAGCTACTAAAATAGTAGAATTATTAACGGCTAAAGATAAAGAATATATAGCTAGTTTTGAACTAGGATATAAGACTGATACATATGATAATACTGGTAATATTTTAGATAAAAAAGAAATACCAGAAAATATAAATATGATTGATACTCTTAATAGTTTTAAAAAGACATATCTTCAAGAAGTTCCAATATATTCAGCTATTAAAGTAAATGGAAAAAAATTATATGAATATGCTAGAGAAAATAAAGATGTAGAATTACCTAAAAAAGAAGTAACTATAAAAGAAATAGAATTATTAGAAACAAAAAATAATACCTATACTATAAAAACACTAGTATCAAAAGGAACATATATTAGAAGTCTAATTAATGATATAGGATTATCTCTAAATACATATGCTACTATGACTAGTCTAGAAAGAGTAAAACAAGGTCTTATTTCTATTGATGATACTAATACTTTAGAAGATATTGAAAATAATAATTTTACTATTCATAAAATAGAAGATGTATTAGATTATCCTATTATAGAAGTAGATAGTTTATTAGAAAAAAATATATCTAATGGAATGAAAATTAATGATAATTGGAATATAAATGATAAAGTAATTTTTAAAAATAAAGAGAATAAACTATTAGGTATATATGAAAAATATGATGAAATTCTTAGAGTTTGGAAGAACTTTATTTGACAAAATAGCAAAAATTTGATATAATTAGCACGCAATTACTTATAAGAAGGAAGGGGATTCGAATGAGTAAGAATAATGAAAATATTATAACTAAATATAAAGCATTAAGAGGAAAAGAAAAAAGACAACATGAAAAAAGACATGGTGATGTAGAAGAATATTTAGATGAATATTATAACTATTCTAATGATATGTCAGTAAGAATAAAAAAAGGTGCACTTCATATAGTAGGAGAAGCTTTCTATAAATTAAATTGTTTAAAATATTTAAAGAAAGATACACCTAAAAAATATGTGTTAAGAAATAGACAAGTTATTGGTTTAGTAGTAGCATCTACATTAGTAATAGGTGGAGTATCAGTATTTAAAAATACAGGTAAAGAAGAACAAGACACAGTAACAAGAAATCCATTAGTAGATTATACATTTAATAAAGTATATGAAGTACAACAAGGAGATACATTATCACAATTAGCAGAAAATTTTGATGTAAAATCATCTGATATTAAGTATGCAAATAGATCGTTAGAAAATACTAATTTATTATATGAAGGTGATGTATTAAAAATACCATATACAGTATGTACTGATGATTTAGGAGAATTTACTGATATAATTGATATTGGAGATTTATCTGTAAAAGAAGTTGCAGAACAATATGGTACAGATTGTCAAACTCTACAATTAATTAATGGTGAAAATATCACATTTGATTATGAAGATAGAGAATATGAAATTACTCAAGATCAAATCGTTGTACCAGAATTTAAAGAAATAGTAAAAAAACATAAATAAATAAAAAGTAATGAGTTTACTCATTGCTTTTTTTTATTGTTTAATATAAAATATAAATAGAATAGGAGAGTAATAGTATGAGAAATAAAAAGCGACAAAGAAATTTATATTTATACTTATTAATCATCTTAGGTATAACAGTAGGTTTTGCACTTTTAAGTACTACATTATATATTAATGGTACAGCAAACATTAAAAAGAATACTTGGGATATCCATTGGGATGATGAAAGTATAGTAGAAACACAAGGTAGTGTAGAAGCTACAACACCAGCTGCAGTTATAGATACTGAAAAGAAAAATGTATCATTCGCAGTTGAATTGGAATTACCAGGAGATTATTATGAATTTACGGTAGATGCAAAAAACTATGGTTCTATTAATGGTGCTATAGATAGTGTTAAAATTAAATTCTATAAAGAAGATGGTATGGAAGAATGGAAAACACTACCTAGCTATATAAAGTATAGTTTCACATATGCAGATGGTTCTAAAGTAGAAAAAGGTGATGTATTAGAAGCTGGTAAATCTAAAAAATATAAATTTAGAATTGAATATGATAGTGAAGCTACTACTTTAGCAGATGGTAATAAAACAATTAAGCCAGTTATAGATATAGATGAAGTTCAAACAGTAGAAGAAGAAGTAATTAAATATAATGTAGGAAAAGTAGTGTATTTTGATCCAGTAAATTATGAATGGTGTGATGAAAATTCTCAAGAAGCAACATGTTATAAATGGATAGTTGTTAATAAAGATTCTACATCACATGACTTATTCCTATTAAGTAATGTTAGTGGTTTTGGATGGACAACTTCAAATCCTGCAACAGTAATTCAAACAGCAACAGCAGATTGGAGTAACTATATAGAAGAGCCAAGTACACAATCTAACTTTACATCAGTACATCTAAGTGGTGACCCTTCACAAAATGTAGATGTTGTATTTAAAAAAGCTAGAATGCTAACAAGAACAGAATATGATGCATTATCAGAAGATGCTAAAAACACAATTATTTCATATTGTGGTTCCCTAAATCCACAACTTTGTACAATATTAGATTTAACAAATAATTATGTAAATCAAATAAACCCAAATGGTGTATTTAATACATTCCCATTATCTAGTATAGCTACATCTGGTTCTACTATGGGTGCAAATAATGATACTAGACCAGTTATAAAAGTTAGAGCTAAAAAATATAAAGAAACTGAAAAAGCATATAACTTAGGTGATTTAGTATATTTTGATCCAGTAAGTACTAATAAATGTGATTCAACTACATTTGATTTGAATGCAGTTAAAACTGGTACAAGTACATGTTATAAATGGAGAGTTATGACTATAGATGATAATGTATCTAAATCAGAAATTAAATTACAACTTGATCATAATTTAGTAAATAATAGTGCATGGACATATGATAATAAAAATTATTATGGACCAGCAGTAGCTATGACAAATCTTAATAATGCGACAACAACATGGACTAGAATTTCACCATTAAATTATGTGTATGATTCAACAGCTTCAACTTGTACAACAGCTGGAGAAGTATGTAACTATGGTGTAATGACTTGTGTTAATGGTATATGTACTATTATGTATAATGATCAACAACGAGGAATTTCAGGTACTAGTGAATCACCTTCAAGAACAAGGTTAATTACTACAGAAGAAATAGCTCAAATAATTCAAACTAAGTATCCAAGTTTTGATTGGACTTTAGATTTTGATACTCATAGTAGTGGTGCACCATATTTTTCAAATACAGATTATACAAATGCAACAGATCCAAAAGGTGTAGGAACAAAAGTATTTTCTTGGTTATTAGAAAACACAGTATTAAATGATTATTCAGGTGGTACATATGATGAATATGATGCACCAAACACTAGTAGAATGGGGTATTGGACATTATCACCAGCAAAGTACTCATTTCCAAATTTTGCATGGGTAGTTCAAAATAACGGACATTTTAGTAATTATGGCGTAGAAGATTCAAAAATTAGTGATGTAGGTCTTCGTCCAGTTGCAATGGTAAAAAAAGCATATATTACAAAATAATACTTGTAAAATTTAAAAAATGTGGTATAATTACAAACAGAAAGGAGTGGGAAAGAAAAGTCCCACTCTTATTATTTATTGGAGGTTCTAAATGAAAGATAAAATAGCTAATCTTGTAAATGAATCTATAAAAGAATTAAATGTCTTTGTAGATGATGCGTATACAAGTACAGAGGAAGGTAAAAAAATATTTAATATTGTCCTTGATAGTGAAGAAGTAATAGATTTAAATAAAGTAACTGAAGCTTCAAGAATAATTAATAAGATTATGGATGAAAATGAAAACTTATTAGAAGATGCTGATGAGTTAGACATTTTTTCAAAAGAGAAGGGAGATAAATAAAATGGAAGCAAAAAATGCAAAAGAATTTAAAAAAGCACTTGATGGAATAGTTGCAGAAAAAAACATTGACCCAGAAGTAGTATATAGTGCTATGGAATTAGCTCTAACTAGTGCTTATAAAAAGAACTTTAATTCAAAAACAAACGTTAAAGTAGTATTTGATCGTAATACTGGAGATATCAAAGTATATTCATTCTTAACAGTAGTAGAAGATGATAAAAAGACTAAAGAAGAATATGAAGATGAATTATTTGAAAAATATGCAGAAGATGAAGATTTAGATACTGAAGTAATTGAAAACGAAGAGGTTGAAGGAGAAGAAGAAACAGAAGAAGAAAAGGAAACAATTTCATTCTTTAATCCAGAAACTGAAATTAAATTAAGTGATGCTAAGAAAATTGATAAGACATTAGAAATAGGAGATACAATTGATACTGAAGTTACTCCAAAAGACTTTGGTAGAGTTGCAACTTCTACTGCTAAACAAGTAGTAATTCAAAAGATTCGTGAAGCTGAAAGAAATAGTATCATGGATGAATTTGGAGATAAACAAGATGAATTAGTAATTGGTACAGTTTCACTAGAAGATACTGATAATTACTTTATTGATTTAGGTAGAACTAATGGTATCTTACCTAAAAAAGATTGTATCCCAGGAGAAAAAATAGAAATGGGATCTCAAATAAAAGTATATGTATCTAAAGTAGATAATAATGGTAAAAACTTATTAATTCTATTAAGTAGAACACATTATGGATTTGTTAAAAGATTATTTGAACTTGAAATACCAGAAATCAATGATGGTACAGTAATGATTTATAGTGTAGCTCGTGATGCTGGAAATAGAAGTAAAGTTGCAGTATATTCAGATAATCCAAATGTAGATCCAATTGGTGCATGTATTGGTGAAAAAGGATCAAGAATTGCAAGAATCATAGAAGAATTACATGGAGAAAAATTAGATGTAGTTAAATATGATGCAGATCCAGCAGTATTTATTGAAAATGCATTATCACCTGCAAAAGATTTAACAGTAGCTATTACTGATCCTAAGAAATTAGAAGCAATGGTTATTGCAGATGGAGACAACTTCTCATTAGCAATCGGTAAAAAAGGACAAAATGCGCGTCTTGCGACACGTTTAACTAAGTTTAAGAAAATTGATATAAAAACAACAGAACAAGCTAGAGAAGCAGGTATCAACTTTAGATAGGAGGTATTTTATGAAAACAAAGAAAATACCTTTAAGAACATGTGTAATAACACATGAATCTCTTCCAAAACAAGAATTATTAAGAGTAGTTAGAACTCCAGAAGGATATGTAGAAGTAGATGAAACTGGAAAGTTAAATGGAAGAGGAGCATATATTAAAAAAGATATTAGTGTTTTAGAAAAAGCTAGAAAATCAAATATCTTAGAAAAAAGACTAGAATGTACAATAGATGATAGTGTATATGAAGAAATAAAAAAGATAATAGAAAAGTGAGGTGACGTATAATGATGACATTAGAAGATTATGCATTAGATGTAGATAAGACAGTAGAAGAAATAATGGCATTATGCGATAAAGTAGGAATATCTTATGATGATAAAGATTCTTTATTAGATGATATTAGTATTACTTTACTTGATAACGAACTACAAGATCAAGAAGACTATGTTGAAGGTGACATAGAAGACTTAGAAGAAAAAAGATTAGAAGAAGAAGTAGAAGATAAAGCAGAAGAACTTGCTCAAGATACTAAAATAGATTTAGATAATGAAACTTCTTTTACTAAGGTTAAACAAAATAAACAAGCTAAGAAAACTGAAAATAATACTAAAGACTTTCTAAAAGAAAGAAAGAAAATGTATAAGAATAAAGAAAAACTTCAAAGTAATGAATCAGTACAAGATGAAAATGTTATTCTATACAAAGATGGTATGACAGTTACAGATCTAGCTAATTTATTAGAAGTCGCACCTGTAGAACTTGTTAAAAAACTTATGGGATTAGGAGTAATGGCTTCTGTTAATCAATCACTTGATTATGATACAGTAGAAGTAATTGCTACTGATTATAATAAAACTGTTAAGAAAGAAGAAACTGCAGATATTTCTAATTTTGAAAACTTTGAAATAGAAGACAGAGAAGAAGATTTAGTTGAGCGTCCACCAGTAGTTACTATAATGGGACACGTTGATCATGGAAAAACTACTTTACTTGATTATATCAGAAATAGTGATGTAGTAAGTGGAGAAGCTGGAGGTATTACTCAAGCTATTGGTGCTTACTCAGTTAAATGTAATGATAAGACAATTACATTTATTGATACTCCAGGACATGCTGCATTTACTGAAATGCGTGCACGTGGAGCTAGTATGACTGATATAGTTATTATAATTGTTGCTGCAGATGATGGTGTTATGCCTCAAACCAAAGAAGCAATAGATCATGCTAAAGCTGCAAATGTTCCAATTATAGTTGCTATTAATAAAATAGATAAACCAGAAGCTAATATTGATAAAGTTATGTCAGGATTAGTTGAAAATGGTCTAACTCCAGAAGAATGGGGTGGAGATGTTATCGTTAATAAAATTTCTGCAAAAGCAGGAACTGGTGTACCAGAATTACTAGAAAACATCTTATTAGTTGCTGAAATGCAAGAATATAAAGCAAATCCAAATAGATATGCAACAGGAGCTGTTGTTGAATCTCGTAAAGATTCTAAAGTTGGTTCTATTGCAACATTATTAATACAAAATGGTACACTTCGTTTAGGAGATCCAATAGTAATTGGTAATTATGCTGGTAAGGTAAGAACTTTAAAAAATGATAAGGGTCAAAATATTGTAGAAGCAGGACCATCTACACCAGTAGAAGTTACAGGTATTTCAGAAGTACCTTCAGCTGGTGATAAATTTATGGCTTTTGAGTCAGAAAAGAAAGCTAAAGAAATTGCAGAAGCAAGAGCCTTAAGATCAAAAGAAAAAGATACTAACTTTAGTGGTATGAGTCTAGAAGATTTATTTGGAAGAATAAAAGAAGGACAAAAAGAAATTAAAGTTGTACTTAAAGCAGATGTTAATGGTTCACTTGAAGCTGTTAAAAATGCTTTAGAAAAAATAGATGTTGAAGGTGTTAAAGTATCAGTTATTCGTGGTGGAGTAGGAGCTATTACTGAAAGTGATATAGTACTAGCTAGTGCTTCAGAAGCTATCGTAATTGGATTTAATGCTAGAGCTAATACTTCAACTATGGATATAGCTAAAGAATATGGAATAGAAATTAAAACATATGATATTATCTATAAAGTAGTAGAAGATATGGAAGCTGCTATGAAAGGTATGTTAGATCCAGAATATGAAGAAAAAGTAATTGGTACTGCTGAAATCAGACAAATCTTTAAATTCTCTAAAGTAGGATTAATTGCTGGATGTCATGTAACTAGCGGTATTATTAAAATTAATTCTAAAGCTAGAATAATAAGAGAAGATATAATTGTATACAATGGTGCAGTTAAAACACTACAACACGAAAAAGACCAAGTTAAAGAAATGAAAAAAGATATGGACTGTGGTATTACTTTAGAAAACTGCCAAGATTATAAAGAAGGAGACATCATAGAAGTATACGAACTTGTTGAAATAAAGAGATAATTTATGGGAAAAAGTTTAGAAGTTCATATAAAAGTAAGAGGAAAGAAAGCTATTATTTATGGAACCATTTTATTTATAGTAGTAATTTCATTTTTATACCTAATCTCAGTTGTGCTACTAGATGCTCCATTATTCTTTATACTAGGCCTAATATTAGGTATAATTGCTTATATAAAAAATATAATAAGTGCGTATAAAGATATGAAACAACTAGAAGAAACAGAAGGAGAATCATCACAGGTTGAAATAGACACATATAATGATTTTAAAAAATAGAAGGTGATACGATGAGTATTAAAATAGAAAGATTAAATCATGCCATTCAAGAAGAAATAAGCATGATTATAATGAGAGAAGTAAAAGACGAAAATATAAAATTCGTTACTATTACTGGAGTAGATACAACAAGTGATTTATCATATGCTAAAGTATATTATACTGTTTTAGATATTTCTAAAATGGATGAAACAAAAGAAGCTTTAGAAAAAGCATCTCCATTTATTAGAAAATGTTTAGCAGAAAGAATAGAAGTAAGACATACTCCAGAATTAAAATTTATCTATGATACTTCAATACTTTATGGAGAACATATAGATAACTTAATAGAACAAATAAAAGAAAAAGAAGAAAAATAAATCTTCTTTTTTTTATTATTTGAAAAAATTATATATTTATAGTATTATTATCATAGGAGAATAGGTATGAAAAGAAATAGAATGCAGTCTAAAAAATTATTAATCATGTTTTTATTATTAATACTTGTAATAGGGTATTCTATACTTAGTAGTACTCTAAAAATAAATGGAACAGCAAGTATTAATAAAAATACATGGGATATCCATTGGAATGAAACAAGTATAGTAGAAACACAAGGTAGTGTAGAAGCTATTAATTCTGCTAATGTAATTGATTCAGAAAAGAAAACAGTATCATATAATGTTGAATTAGAATTACCAGGAGATTTTTATGAATTTAAAATAGATGCTAAAAACTATGGTTCAATAGATGGAGAAATTTCACTTTCAACAACAAAAATATATGATGAAAATGAAGAAGAAATACCTTTACCAGAATATTACAATTATTCAGTAACATACTTAGATGGAACAATTCCCCAAAATGGTGATATATTAGAAGCTGGAGAATCTAAAACATATGTAATTAGATTAGAGTTTAAAAGTACAGAAACAACATTACCATCAAATCCTAAACCAATAAGTATAAAAACAACTATAACTAAAAAACAATATAAAGATATTGAACCAAAGGACAATTATGATGAAACTGAGACTAATACAAAGTGTGAAAATGGAGAGATAATAGACAATAGTAATTGGTGTTATACAAACCCAGGTTCATCATTAGAAGAACAAAAATTTAGATATTATACTTCAGATACTAAATATGTAGAAAATGGATGGGCAACTTTTAATGACTTATATGGAAATCCACAAAGATATTATTTTAAAGATGGTTACACAATTACTGGATGGCATGAAGAAAATGGTAAAAAATATTATTTTGATGATGAAGATGGAGATGGAAATGGTTATATAAACACAAATATGTTATATAGTACGAATAGATCAATAGAAGGTGTTTGTTATAACTTCAATGATAAAGGAAATGCAAAAGAAGGAACTGGATGTGTAACGGATATTAAATTTACTGACAAGTATATTCTAACTCATTCAGTACAAACAAATCGTAGTTGGTCATGGCCATATAATGATATTATTGATATGGGAATGTGGGAAGGAGTTCCAACAAATTATTATTATGCTTATAAATTAAAAGTAAAAGATCATCCTGTAAGAGTAAAAGGAAAAATATTAGTATTTAAAAATTGTGGATTAAATGCGACTTTAGTTGCTGGTTTTTCTAAAGATAGTGATATAAATTATAATAATTTTGATGTATCTCAAACACTTAATCAAAATTTTACTATTAGTAGTACTGTAGCTAATTGTGAAACATACAAAAATTATATGCAAGATATTGATGTTACTATTACAGAACCAGGAGAATATTATTTTAAAACAGTTTATTATATGTATAGTAAATCATGTAGTGCATATTCTACAACATGTGGTTTAACTTTATACCAATAAAATAAAAAAACAGTTTAATTATTATTTATCTTATGTTAAAATGTAAGAGAATAGGAGGCTTGTATGAAAAAATTAAAGTATTTAATTTTATTACTATTATTATTACCGATAACAGTATATGCAAAAACTCCAAATAAAGAAGAAACAATAAAAGTAATAGAATCTATAGAAAATATTCAAGTAGATGATGGAATTATAATATATAAAGCATCTATTGATGGTATTAGAATAAATTTAAATCTAAGTGATAATGGAACAGTTACTAATAAAAAAATAAATTTTAATTTTGATGAAGAAAAATTAAGTTTTAAGGGTGGAACTTATGTAATTGATTCAATAACAAAAGAATTAAAAGAAATAGAAAGTAATGACTATGCTTTTTACTTATATTCTATTTTAGAAAATAAATCGTCTGCACCATATGATATAAATAATTATTATAATAAAATTAATATAGAAGAAAAAATAAAAGAATTTAAAGAAGATGAAAAAATATATATAGATGATACTAAAACATTTGGTATAACTCTAAAAAGAGAAAAACTAGGTACTACAGAATATATAAAAGTATATTACAATTATTATTTTACTGGGGATTATCCAGTAATGATAAAAGAAGAAACTACTAGTGAATTTACTAATCCTAATACAGGTAATTATAATACAATAGTTACAATTGTATTGATAATAGTTATAGGTATTGGAATATATACTTATTTTGAACCAAATAAAAGAATAAAAGGAGAATAATTATGAGTAAAAAGAAAGTAGAAGAATTATATAATGATTCTTGGATGTATATTTTATTATTAACAACATTAACAATATTACTAGAATCATTAAAAACATATACATTCAAAATATCTGGAGTAAGATTAACATATTCGTTATTTTTATTACCATTTGTATATTTTATAGTAGATTATATTGCAAAGAAATATGACTATAGAAAAGCTATAGCTTCAATTGCAATATCAGGAGTTATGTTTGTATGTTTCTCAGCTATTATGTCATTCGCAATGGGAGAAAGTTTAATACTCACAAGTGTTAGCGGAGAGTTTTGTGGATATGTAGTTAGCCAATTTATTAATTTAACTATATATGTATTTTTATTAAATAATACTAAATCACCATATATATTAGTACTATTAAACTATGTATTCTCATTAATAGTTTATTATATGTTTTATACATTAATATATTTAAATATGATAGTATTAGATGAATTCTGGAAGGGATATTTTATTACATTAATAATTCAATTTATTATATGTATTCCAATGACTATAGTAGATAAAAAAATAAAAAGAGGCAGAGAAAAAGAAGTTTTATAAAACTTCTTTTTTTATCCCATAAATGCCATTGCAATAGATAATATAATAAGTATTGTATTATGAATCATATGTAACGATATAGAAGTAAATATATTATCTGTTTCATAATAAGCTAGTGCAAATGCTCCTCCAAGTACTCCATAAGGAATTAAATATAAATAATCTAAAATATTTTCAGCACTACCTATAACATGAGCTCCACCAAATAATAAGAATGACATAAATACAAATATCCATTTATTTTTAAATACATTTTTTAATGATTTACGAAATACTATTTCTTCGTTGAATGGAGCAATAAATCCAGCATCAATTAACATTAACCATGGTAGAGATTTAATCATAGTTTGAACAGCATGTTCATTATTAGCTCCACCACCTTTTAATAAGAAAGTTATTATAAAATTAGACGTAAACATAATTAATAATCCAATACCCCACCATTTTAAACCAATATCCATATATTTATAATGATTCTTTCTAAAATCCTTAAAATCTTTTTTTAGATCTTTACGATATATAAAGAAAAATATAATAAACAATATAACACTAGAAAAAGTAGATAATATAACAGCCATAGTATTACTTAAATGCTTAACATCTAGTTTAAATAAATATACTGGTATATATTGTAAATATTTACTATACCAAAATATAATAAAAATCATAATAGTTTTAATAATAGATTTTTCTTTTTCATGTAACTTTAACATAACATCACCATAAATAAGATATCACAAATATTTAAAAATAAAAAGATAAATAATAAATATAATATGTAAACTATTGAAAATACTTGCATATTTAGAAAAAATATTATATAATACATTTGTCTGCCGGTACTAGGAGTTAAGAATTTCCGACTTACCCGTGGTATCTGGTGTATTATTAAATGAAAGGAAGTGTAAGAATGGCTCTAACAAAAGAACAAAAACAAGATATCATCAAGAATTTTGCAAAGAGTAAAAATGATACTGGATCTGCAGAAGTTCAAATCGCAATCTTAACACAAGAAATCAATGAATTAACAGATCATTTAAAGGTACATATTCACGATTATCATTCACGTAGAGGACTACTTAAAAAAGTTGGTCAAAGAAGAAGTATGTTACAATACTTAGCTAAGAAAGATATTCAAAGTTATCGTGAAGTAATTAAAAAATTAGGTTTAAGAAAGTAGACACAATTTTTAATGTGTCTATTTTTTTTAGAAAAGAGGTAGTTTATGAGTAAAAAGAAAACATTTGAATTAGATTTTCATGGTAGAAAAATCATAGTTGAACATGGTGAACTAGCTAAACAAGCAGATGGTGCAGTACTTGTTAGATATAATGATACAGTTATCTTAACTGCAGCTGTTGTATCTAAGAGTGTTAATCTATTATCTGACTTTTTCCCACTAACTGTTAACTATCAAGAAAAACTATATTCAGTAGGTAAAATTCCAGGTGGATTCATCAAGCGTGAGTCTAGACCAAGTGAAGCTGCAACATTAGCTGCAAGAATGATTGATAGACCAATGCGTCCATTATTCCCAGAAGGATTTAAAAATGAAGTTCAAGTTATATCAACAGTTTTATCTGTAGATCAAGATTGTTCTCCAGAATTAACTGCAATGTTAGCTTCAAGCTTAGCTGTATCTATTTCTAAGATACCATTTAACGGACCAATCGCTGGTGTTAAAGTAGGTAGAGTTGATGGTAAATTTGTAATTAACCCAACTCCAGCAGAATTAGAAAAATCAGAATTAGAATTAACAGTTGCTGGTACAAAAGATGCAATTAACATGGTTGAATCAAGTGCTAAACAAGTATCAGAAGAAGTTATGTTAGAAGCATTAATGTTTGGACATAAAGCAATCAAAGAATTAATTAAATTCGAAGAAAAAATCATCAAAGAAATTGGTGAAGAAAAAATGGAATATGAAACTCTAGTTCCAGAACCAGAATTAGTTGAAAGAATTAGAGATTTAGTAACTAAGAGAATGGATAAAGCTCTTAGAATTAAAGATAAGTTAAAGAAATATGCAGCAATTGATGAAATCAAAGAAGAAATGAATGACTTATTTACTAAAGAAAATGAAGATACAATGAAAGAACAAGAACTTAAAGAATTACTTGTTAAAGTACAAATGGTTGTATCTGATATCGAATATGAATTATTTAGAAGTATCGTAGTTAAAGAAAAACTAAGAGCTGATGGTAGAAAGATGGATGAAATTAGACCACTTTCAACAGATATAGATTTACTTCCAAGAACACATGGTTCTGCATTATTTACACGTGGTGAAACACAAGCTTTAAGTATAACTACATTAGGTGCTTTAAATGAACATCAAGTAATTGATGGATTATCAATGGAAGATCAAAAGAGATTTATGTTACATTATAACTTCCCACAATTCTCAGTTGGAGAAACAGGAAGATATGGTGCTCCA
>CACZQV010000054.1 GCA_902783435.1 uncultured Erysipelotrichaceae bacterium
AAAAAGGAAGTGAATCTTTATGGAAAATTTAGAAAAAAATAGTGGGGTTAATAAAAGTGTAATCAACTGGTATCCAGGTCATATGGCTAAGACTAAGAGGGAGATATCAGAAAAGTTAAATTTAATAGATATAGTATATGAAGTAATAGATGGTAGAATGCCAATATCTAGTAAGATAGTAGATATAGATGATTTAATTAAAGATAAACCTAGAATACTTGTAGTTACTAAGATGGATTTATGTGATGAAGAAGCAACTAATAAGATATTAAAATCATATGAAGAGTCTGGTTATAAAGTAGTTAGTGTTGATTTAATGAATGGTAATTGTAATGAGTTAATTAATATTACTAAAAGTATTATGAGGGGAATAAATGATGATAGAATAGCTAAAGGTATGAAAGAGAGAGCAGCTCGTGTATTAATAGTAGGTGTACCTAATGCTGGTAAATCTACATTAATTAATAGATTAGTTGGAAGAAAAAGTGCCGGTGTTGGTAATACTCCAGGATTTACTAAAAACTTATCTTGGATTAGAGTTAATAAAGATATAGAATTATTAGATTCACCTGGAATACTTTGGCCTAAGATAGAAAATCAAGATAATGCTCATGTTCTTGCTGCTTTATCATCTATAAAAGAAGAAATATTAAATAGTGATCAAATAGCTTGTTTTATACTAAAAAGATTATATGAATTATATCCAGACAGATTAAAAGAAAGATATGGAATAGAAGAATTAGATGAAGAATTTATTGAAGCATATGAAACTATTGGTCGTCGTAGAGGTGCACTTGGTAGAGGTGGAATAGTTGATTATGATAAAGTGAGTGATATTATTATTAGAGATTTAAAAAATGGTTATTTTGGAAAGATAACTTTTGATAGGTAGGTATTTATGAGTGTATATCAAGAACAATTTGAAAAATATACTAATTTGACAATAAGACCATATAATAGTTATATGGAACTTGTGGAAGAAGTAAAAAAAGTTATGGTAAATTATCCCGAAAATATAAAAGCTAATGCGATTGTTTTATTTGGATTTTCAGGTAATGGTAAAAGTACATGGATATCTAATTTTATTAAAGAATATCCTAATTATACTGTTGTATCTATGGATGCTGCTGGAAAAAGAATAAGGGATAGATATGGAAGAGATGACACTTCTCCTGAAATAGTAGAGGAATTTGGAAATGAATTAGAAAGTGTTTGTAGAAATGGTAATAATGTAATAATTGATGGTAATTTTTTAAATTTATTAACTAGAAGTGCTTTAGCTGATACTTTAAAAACATTTGGATATCAAGTTAATGTAGTAGATATTACTGATAATTCTTTGAGTATTTTAAAAATAAGAATTATGGATGTTGCAAGTGAAAGAATGGGTATTAAGATAGATGAAAGTAATCTTAGAGATTATGCTAATAATCCAGAATTTCAATCTATTTATGAAGAAATTGTTAATCATTATAATATGGAACTTGCGAGTAGTAATTTGAATGAACAAATTATGTGTAATGTAAAGGAATTAGGTGTAAATAATTTTTTTAATAGAAATACACCATATGAAGAAATTGTTAGTATTTCACAATTTCATAGATAGTAAAGGAGAATGTATATTCTTCTTTTTTACTTGCAAATTTAAAAAAATTAGTAGACAATAAAAATGGTGAGGTTTATGAAGAAGAAAGAAGTTATTCAAAAATTAAATGAATTAAATATAGATAAATTTATAGTTGTTGGTGATACTAGTCTAGTTCTTCATGGACTTAAAAGGGACTGTGATGAGATTAGTTTTGAAACTGAAATAAATCCTACAGAGGAGATACTTGAAAAGGATGGATTTTTATGTTTAAGTGTAAAAAGTTGTTTGGAAAGACTAAAAAATGCTAATAATATAAGTGATAAGGCTATTATAAAGAAATTAGAATTATACTTAGATTGTTTAGATAATTATAAGTATGAAAGAAAATTAAGAGAAAAAGGTATTACTTTAATAGGTGGAGTAGATGAAGTAGGGCGTGGTCCACTTGTTGGGCCTGTAGTAGCTGCTTGTTGTGTATTACCTGAGGATTTTGATTTAGATGGTTTAACTGATAGTAAGAAGTTAAGTGAAAAGAAACGTGATTATTTCTTTGAAGAGATAAAGCGTCAAGCTATTACTTATGGTATAGGAATAGTAGATGAAAAGAGAATTGATGAAATTAATATTTATCAAGCTACTAAGGAAGCTATGATTATGGCAATAAATCAGTGTGATCCTAAACCAGAATATGTTTTAACTGATGCGATGAAATTAGATATAGATATTCCAGTTACTCCTATTATTAAAGGAGACTTGAAATCTATTACTATTAGTGCTGCTTCTGTTTTAGCTAAAGTAACAAGGGATAGAATGATGTATGAGTTAGATAAGAAGTATCCTATGTATGATTTTAAAAATAATGTAGGTTATCCTACTAAGACTCATTTAGAGGCAATTGAAAAGTATGGAATTATTCCAGAACACAGAAGAAGTTATGGTCCTGTTAGGGATTATTTAGATAAAAATAATTAATAAAAAAAGTATATATAATATATATTATATATAAGGAAGTTTTTGAAAAATAAGTTATTGACAAAAGAAAAAATTACTAGTATAAGTATGAATTTAAGGAGTGGGTTTAATGGCAAAAAATTTAGTTATAGTGGAAAGTCCTAGTAAAAGTAAGACAATTGAAAAGTATTTAGGAAGTGACTTTAAAGTAGTATCTTCTAAAGGTCATATACGTGATTTAGCAACTTCAGGACATTTAGGATTAGGTGTTGATGTAGAGAATGGTTTTAAACCTAATTATATACCTATAAAAGGTAAAAGTAGTGTTATTACTTCTTTAAAGAAAGATGTTAAAGATAGTGATATGGTTTATCTAGCATCCGATCCTGACCGTGAAGGGGAAGCTATTGCATGGCATTTAAAAGATGCTTTAGGTATTAAAGATAATCAATATAAACGTGTATTATTTAATGAAATTACTAAAGATAAAGTAATAGATGCGATTAATCATCCTACAGTTATAGATGATAATTTAGTTAGATCTCAAGAGACTCGTAGAATACTTGATCGTATTATTGGTTTTAGATTAAGTAAATTACTTCAAGCTAAAATAGGAGCTAAAAGTGCAGGACGTGTTCAATCTGTAGCTTTAAAATTAATTGTTGATAGAGAACGTGAAATAGAGGCATTTGTTCCTGAAGAGTATTGGAAGATTATTGCGATATTTAAGGATTTTGAAGCAGAGTTATTTAAATATAAGACAGAAGATATAGAATTACATTCTGAAGAAGAAGCAAATAAAGTACTTGATGCTTTAAGTGAAAAATATATTGTTGAAAGTATTGATAAAAAAGAAAAGAAACGTAAAAGTAAATTTCCTTTTATTACCTCAACATTACAACAAGAAGCTTCTACTAAGTTAGGTTTTCCTGCTAGAAAGACTATGAGTTTAGCTCAAAAGTTATATGAAGGTGTAGATTTAGGTAATGAAACTGTTGGTTTAATTACATATATGAGAACTGATTCTGTACGTTTAAGTGAAGATTTTACTCGTCCAGCTATGAAATATATTGAAGAAAATTATGGTAAAAAGTATGTTGGTTATATTAAACAAGCTAAGGCTAAGGATAATGTTCAAGATGCACATGAAGCTATTCGTCCTACTAGTGTATTAAGAGATCCTTTATCTGTTAAACAATATTTAAGTAATGATGAATTTAAATTATATAGTTTAATATATAAGCGTACACTTGCATCTTTAATGGCAGATGCGACAGTTAACGCTACTACAATTATTTTTGATAATAATGACTATAAGTTTAAGACTACTGGTCAAATATTAATTTTTGATGGTTATTTAAAAGTATATGGTGATTATGAGTCTTCAGAAGATAAGATATTACCTGAAATAGGTGATGGAGAAACTTGTATTACTAATAATGTTGAATCTAGTCAACATTTTACACAACCACCTGCGAGATATACTGAAGCAAAGCTTATTAAGGAATTAGAAGAATTAGGTATAGGACGTCCTTCTACTTACGCAACTATTATCGATACTATTAAGAGTCGTGATTATGTAGTTCTTGAGGATAAGAAATTTCGTCCTACAGAAATGGGATTTGAAACTACTGATAAGCTACAAGAATTCTTTAGTGATTTAATAAATACAGAATATACTCGTGATATGGAAGATGATTTAGATAAAGTAGCTGAAGGTAAAGCTATTTGGAATAAAGTATTAGAAGAATTTTATAAATTATTTGAACCACGTGTAAAAACAGCTTTTGCTGATATGGAAAAGAAAGCTCCAGAAGAGACAGGAGAGACTTGCCCTGAATGTGGAAGTGCTTTAGTAATTAGAAAAGGTAAATATGGAGAATTTGTTGCGTGTAGTAATTATCCTACTTGTAAGTATATAAAGAAGGATAAAGAAGAAACAGAAGTTCATGAGATATGTGATTGTCCTAATTGTGGTGGTAAAATAATTGAACGTAAAAGTAGAAAAGGTAAAATTTTCTATGGATGTAATAACTATCCTAAATGTAAAACTGCATACTGGGATAAACCTATTAGTAAGAAATGTCCAGAATGTGGTGAAATGTTATGTGAAAAAGATGGTAAAGTTAAATGTTCAAGTTGTCAATATAAGGAAGATTAGTCTTCCTTTTTTTTTAATTGTTTGTTATAATTTCTATGATAGGTGATTGTATGAAGAATAAGGGATTTACTTTAGTTGAATTATTAGTAGTTATAGTAATACTTGGAATTGTTACTGGTATTTCTATACCTATTATTAGAAATGTTCAACAAAAAATGGTTGATAAGAAATATACTACATATTTAGATAGTTTAAAGGATAGTGCTAAACTTTATAATGATTCATATAGTGAAGATATGTTTGGACATGCTAAATCTGGAGTATATTGTGTTACATATAGAGAGTTAGAAAAAAAGAAGTTAATAAAAGATATAAGTGTAGAGGATAAGTCATGTAATAGAGATAGGACTTTTGTTAGAGTAGTTAAAATGGATGATAAATATACTTATACACCTTATTTAGCTTGTGGTTCTAAGAATGGTGATGACGTTACTGTTGTTTTACCTAAAGGTTCTGATGTTTCAATGAGTGAGACTCTTTGTTCTGAAACTATAACAAATACTATTGTAGTTGATATAGATGAAAGATATAAAGGATCTTCATACATGAGTAATAAATTTGATAAGCATAAGAGAACTGCTAGAGTAAAAATATATAGTGCTACTGGTATAGATAATGATATTAATTTACAATATGCTTGGAAAAATACTAAGGATGGTACTATTACTTCATATAGTCCATTAACTTTTAAAATAAAGGGTAATCAAGAACAACAAATATTAAATGGGGATATTATAGAAACTGTATCTAATGAAGAAATAATTACTCCAGAAGGTGGCGATGGATTATATCATCTGTTAGTTAAAGTAAATAAATTAAATGATATAAAAGATCATAATAGTTGGAAACCTGGTAATAATCAATCAAATCCAATAGAGTTTAAACCATATGCGATAGATAATGGAGATCCAGAAATTAGAAATGAAATTTTCAGATCTACGGAAACTAATTATAATAGTTTATCTGCATATTTTAATTTTGATGGATATGATGAACATTCTCCTAATGATTTAAAGATGTGTATTTCAACTTCAGGATATTGTACAAATAATTTTCAACCATATAATAAGAGTACTTTAATAAATTTTGTTGGAATATATGATGGTAGTATAAAATACGTATATGTTACTTTAAAGGATTTAGCTGGTAATACTGCGAAGAAAAAAGTTCCTTATCGAGTTGGTATTACTCATACAATGATATATAATAATAATGGTGGTAGTGGATGTTCTAGTAAGTCTGTTACTCATAATGTTAATGATGGTAGAAAATGGGGAACTTTATGTACACCAACAAGAACAGGTTATACATTTAAAGGATGGAAGTCAGGAAATACAACAATAGATAGTAATACAGTAATTAGTGATAATATAACAGTGACAGCAGAGTGGCAAATAAATAGATATACTCTTACTTATAATAGTGCAGGTGGAACTGCATGTGGTGCAATTACTAAAAATTATAATGAAGCTTGGGGAACTTTATGTACACCAACAAGAACAGGATATACATTTAATGGATGGAAAGTTGGAAATACGACTCTAACTGCAACATCAAAAGCAACTGCAAATATTACGGCAGTAGCTCAATGGAGTATAAGAAATTATACTTTAACTATTAACTCAAATGGTGGAAGTGGATGTAGTGGAACAATAACAAAA
>CACZQV010000055.1 GCA_902783435.1 uncultured Erysipelotrichaceae bacterium
AAAAGCTTTCTTTAAAACGAATCTAGTTTGTGGCATAGCTCCTTCATAAGCATCTACTACTAAAAGTACACCATCAACCATATTCATGATTCTTTCAACTTCTCCACCAAAGTCTGCATGACCTGGAGTATCAAGTATATTAATTCTTACTCCTTTATAATCTAATGCAGTAGTTTTAGCTAAAATAGTAATACCACGTTCTGCCTCTAAAGCATTAGAATCCATTGATAAATTAGATACATCTTCATTATCTCTAAACATTCCAGAACTCTTTAAAATCCCATCTACTAATGTAGTTTTACCATGGTCAACATGAGCAATTATTGCGACATTTCTTTTTTCCATTTTATACACCTCTTCGTACAACGCAATTCATTATACCATAAATAATTAAAAAATACTAGAATTTTCTAGTATTTATTATCATTTGTTAGTTTTTTTATAAATTCCTCTATTATTTTTTCTTCTTCTGATTTTTTTTGTTCATCTATTTTATATAAAGTATCATTATTATAATCTAATATTATAGTTGTTTTAGTATCATTAATATTTAAGTTCAAATCAAGCATATATATTAATTTATCTATACTCCATAATACTTCTTTTCTTAATCTTTTATTAAATCCCTTTGTATCTAATTTTATTTTATTTTTCTTAGATTCTTCTAATGCTTCTATATATTCTTGATCATTTTCTGTTTTTCCATCTTTTAATAACATTCTAGTAGGTTTCCAATCAGATGATGAGAACATTCCTAAAAAATCTTCATCTAGTTTTAAATTGATAGTCTTTACTTCTTCTTTCATTTTCTTTAATCTTCTAATAAATTCTTTACACATACTCGGATATAATTTTGTGATTATTCTTATATTTTTTTTCAAGTTATAAAATTTATAAACATCTAATTCATCATGAATAGATTCATTATCTAATCTATCCATAAAAATACCATAATTACTTTCAAAATAAAGGTTATCATTGTATGAAAAATTTGGTCCCATACCCACATCATATCTTGTGAATTTTTCTTTATGTTTTTCTAAATCATCTGGAAACATAAACATTTGTGAAAACTCCATATCTATCATAGGAGCCATACCTATAATTTGACCATTTTTTTCTATAAAGTTAACATTTTCATAATGATAGTTTTCATCTCTTCTTAACATAGAACAAAGTATTTGTTTAGCAAGTTCTTTTCCTAGTTCTTTATTTTTAGAAAAATATTTACTTTGTAAAATAGTATTATAATCATATTGGACTTCACAGTAATTAACATATTCATTTATATCTACACTATCTGGATATTTTTTAAATAATTCTAATAAGTTAATTAGTTTTTCATCTTCTTTTAAGATATTATTTACTATAGTACCTTTATCATAATACTTATTTTGTTCTTGCGATAAGTTCTTACAAGTAGCTATTCTATATAATGGTGTATTTGGATCTATATATTTTTTTATTAGATATGACCAATATACTTCACTATAGGCAAATAATGGTGTTGAATATGGTTTAGTTTTAGATAATGGTTTAAATATTTTTTCTTTTCCTTCTTCTTTAAATACTGGAAAATATTTAGTACTTGAAACTACTCCATTTGATTCAATATCTAAGTTTCTTACTTTATTTTTTATATCATATTCTAATATAGACATTTTATCCCTTCTTTGAGGGCTTATTATACCATAGTTTTATTTTTTTATAAAGATATAATGCTAATAAAGTTATTATTAATATTCTTATTGGTATTTTTAAATAGTTTATATAAGTAGTTATTACTATCCAATTTTCTCCTAAACAATAACCTAAATATACAAATAATAGTGTCCAAGGAATAGATCCAATTGTAGTATAAATAACAAATTTAATAAAAGGTTGTCTTGTTATACCAATAGGAAGTGATATTAGTGTTCTTACTATAGGTAGATTACGACATAGTAGAGCACTTACCATACCATATTTATTAAACCATGAATCACTTTTTTCTAATTCTTCTTCTTTCATAAAAAAATACTTTCCATATTTTCTAACAAATGGTTTTCCTCCAAAGTACCCCATAAAATATATTACTATGGCACAAAATACACTACCTAAAAGTCCTGTTAAAAATGCACCTTGAAATGTAAAAATACCATTACTTGCGAGTATTCCACCTGTTGCGAGTATTAATTCAGATGGGATTGCGATAATTACTGCTTCTAAAACCATTCCTATAAACATTCCTAAATATCCATAATTACTTATTAAATTTAATACGAAGTCTGACATTATATCACCAGTAAATTATATATAAAAAAAGAATTAATTATTCATTAATTCTTCTATATAATCACTTAATGATTCATATTCATCTCTTTTTAATTCATTTAGTTTTTCATGATGATTTTTCATTACTACTCCATTAAATGCTTTGATCATTTCATAATCATTATCATTATCTCCAATTACATGTAGATTATTATAATTTAAGTTTTCTATATTAAATAATTTTTTTAATGCATTTTCTTTATTAACAGTTTTATTAATTATATTAATATGTGTTCTACTTGCATATATATGTATATTTACTTTATCTTTTATTATTTTTACTAATCTTTCTTTTTCTTCTTCATCACTACAATTAACTACTATTTTTACACAATCATTAAAGTACTCTGTTTTATTATATCCATCATCTAGATAGTAATCACAATTTTCTTCTTCTAGTATTTTTATTGTTTCTTTTATTTCACTTTCTTCTAGAAGAACTGTATTTAGGCAATAATCCATATTATTAAATATTTTAGCTCCATCTTCACATATTAGATAACTATAAGGAATATCTAAATCATTTAAATATTTTTTTAAATCTGTATAATTTCTACCAGTAATAATACAAAATATATTTCCTTTACTTATAAAATTTTTAATTGAATTAATATTTTTTTCATTTAATTCATTATTATCTGGAAAGTATATTGTTTCATCAAAGTCACTAGCTAATATCTTCATAATTATCACCTATAATTAGTATAACATAAAAAAAGAAGATTACTCTTCTTTATTTGAATATTCCTTTGAATAAGGCATTTAATCCTTTATTAATTAATTTATT
>CACZQV010000056.1 GCA_902783435.1 uncultured Erysipelotrichaceae bacterium
AAAAAAACTATGTGCTATATAACACATAGTTTTATTTTTATATGGTGTACCCGACGAGAGTCGAACTCGTGACCTATTGCTTAGGAGGCAATTGCTCTATCCTACTGAGCTACGGATACATATAAAGAAGTATATTTCTATACTTCTTGTATTACTGTAATTATCATAGGTTTTGCTTCTGTTTCTTTATAGAAGAAATTACCTAATACTTCTCTTACATCATTTTTAATTTTTGTATAGTCAACTTTCTTAGAATTTTCTTCAATATCAGATTCTATTACTTCACGTGATATTTTCTTAGTTTCTTCTAATAAGTCTTGACTTTCTTTTACATAGATAAATCCTCTAGTTAATATTTCTGGTCCACCTAGAACTTTCTTTGTATTTTTATCTAGAGTACAACTAATAATAACTATACCACTAGATCCTAACATTTCTCTATCTTTTAATACTAAGTTACCAATATCTCCAGAGTCTGTTCCATCTATTAATATTTCATCTGCATCAATATGCTCAGTGCTATTAGTATTTTCTCCATTTACCATTTCAAAAACATCACCATTTAATTTTAAGATAATATTTTCTTTAGGTATTCCTAACATTTCTGCAATTTCACCATTTGCATACTGATTTCTATATTCTCCTTTTACTGGAAAATAATATTTTGGATTCATTAAGTTAATCATTAACATTAAATCCTCACGAGAAGCATGATGAAGTAAATGTTTCTTACTAGATAAACATGTTGCGTCTGCGCCTAACATAGCTATTTCATCCATTAAAAGAGCTAGACGTTTCTCTATACCTGGATAACTTGGTTCAGTAATAAATACTGTATCAGTTTCTTTTATAGTTATAAATTTATCAAAACCTTTAATAATTCTTTCTAGATTAGCAAAAGGTTTTTCTTTTTCATCTGATATTAATACTACTGAATCATTATTTTCTAAGTCAGATAATGTACCTATTTGATTTTTATCTATAAATAAGTATCCTTCATCAATTGCATTGTTTATTAATTCTTGTAGTTGTTTTCCCATAATAATAATCTTTCTATGTGTATTAGATACTTCATCAAAGATTTCTTGTATACGAGAAAAATGTGCAGGTAATACAGTTGCGATTATTCTATTTTTTGATTTATTTAATACTTCTCTTATAAAACTACCTACTCTATTATTAGGTGATGTATGGCCTTCTTTATCAGCATAAAATGATTCTGAAAGTAAACATAATACACCTTGTTTTCCTACATAGGCTAGTTTACCAATATCAGTTTTATATCTTCCTACCATAGTTGCATCAAAAGTAAAGTCTCCTGTATATACTATAGCTCCATCAGGAGTATATAATACAAAACATACTGCATCTGGTATAGAATGTGTTACTGAAATTGGGAATATTGAATTCTTACCAAAATCTAATTTAACATGTGGTTTAATTTCTATTAATTTAGATTTTTCTAATACTTTAGGATCTATATCTTTTTTTAGTATTTCTAAAGTTAATTTTGTACCATATACTGGTACTTCTGGTATTTTTTCTAATATATCAGGAGTAGCCCCTATATTACTTTCATGTCCGTGTGATAAGAATATACCCTTAATCTTCTTTCTATTCTTTATTAAATAATCAAAATTTGGAATAATATAATCTATTCCTAAATTAATATCATTATCATATTTTAAACCTGCATCAAATACGAATAGTTCATCATCTACATCGACAATGTACATACTCTTTCCGTTTTCGTTTAACCCACCTAGGGCAAATATTTTTATTTTACTCATAAAATCTCCTTTCTTAATATTTCCGACAAACGCATACTAATTATATCATATTTTTAATATAATACAATTATTTTTTTATAGCTAACTTGTCAATTGCTTGTTTTGCAGCTTCTTGTTCTGCTTCTTTTTTAGAGGAACCTACTCCAGTTCCATAAACAATTCCATCTATAATTACTTCTGTAGTAAATTGTTTTTGATGAGCTGGTCCTTCTTCTTTTACTAAGTTATATTCTAGTGATTTTTGTTCTGTCTGAACCATTTCTTGTAAACTACTTTTATAATCACTGAAGAATGTTATATCTGGATTATTAATATATGGAAGTATTATATTTAATATTACATTTCTTACAGTAGCATATCCTAAATCTAAATAAATTGCTCCCATTAGGGCTTCAAAGATATCTGCAACAATAGCTTTTTTTATTCCAGAATTAGATTCTCCATTACCTAATAATATATAATTTTGTAGATTTAAACCTGTAGCATAACAATAATTAGCATTTTCACATACATAACTTGCTCTTACTTTTGTCATTTCACCTTCACTGTCTTTATGATTATTATATAAATAATCTGCTACTACTAAATCAAGTACAGCATCTCCTAAAAATTCTAATCTTTCATAATCATTTTTTGCTTTATGTTCATTTGCATATGAACTATGAGAAAATGCTGTCTTATATAAATTTATATCTTTTGGTTTAATATTTAATCTAATAAATAATTCTTCCATTTATATCACCTACTTTATTATAACACATTTTAATTCTTGAAAAAATAAAAAATGCATAGTAAAATTAATTATGGTGATGGTATGAAAAAAATACTTATTTCTATCATTAACTTATATCAAAAAATGCCTTTATCTACTCATAAGAGTTGTAGGTTTACTCCTACTTGTTCTGAGTATACTAAAGAGGCAATACTTGAATATGGATCTATTAAAGGTACTTATATGGGGATTAAAAGAATACTTAAATGTAATCCTTTGGGACCTTATGGATATGATCCTGTAACTAAAAAGATAAAAAAGGAGAAGAAAATGAAAAAGAAGTTTATATTTTTATTATTATTGTTATTAATTCCATTTATTAGTGGTTGTACAAATGATTCGATGGATAATATTGATGTTATTGTTACTAATTATCCTAATGAGTATGTAGTTAAATCTTTATATGGAAATCATGCTACTATTACATCTATATATCCTGATGGTGTAGATATTGAGAATTATAAGATAAGTAAAAAGCAAAAGAAAGAGTATTCTAATAAAGATTTATTTGTATATAATGGTTTAATTGAAAAAGAAAGAAATCTTGCTGTTGAATTATTAGCTATTAATCCTGATCTTAGAATAATTGATACTGCTTATGTTCTTGAAACTGATTATTCACCTGAGGAATTATGGTTAAATCCTAGTTCACTTCTTATGATGAGTCAAAACGTTAGATTAAGTTTAAATGAGTATATTACTAGTACTTATTTAAAGAAAGAAGTAGACGAATCATATGATAGTTTAAAAATTAAACTTAGTGAATTAGATGCTGAATATAGATTAGCTTTTGATTCTACTAATAATAAGAATATTATAGTTAGTGATAGTGCTTTAAAATATTTAGAAAAGTTTGGTCTTAATGTTATATGTGTTGATGGGGATGCTAATCAAAAAACTATGACTGATGCCATTAATTTAATTGAAAATGGTGATGTTAGTTATATATTCTTATTTAAAGGAGAAGAAGCTAGTTCTAATGCTAAAAAGTTATTAGAAGATTATTCAGATATTAAAACTATTGAACTTCATAAATTAGATAATATTACTGATGAAGAACGTAGTAATAAAGATGATTATATTACTTTAATGAAAAATAACTTAGACATAATTAAAAAAGAATTATATCAATAATTCTTTTTTAATTATATTTTTTTTATAAATTCTTTTACTTCTTTTTTATCTTCTTCATTTGCTTCTCTATTTATAATTTCTTCTATTTTTTCTTGCCATCCTTTTCTATGGGATATCCAAGTAGATTTAGATTTTAATTCTTGTGTATCTAATTTAGTAAATTCTTCAAAATCTACTATATGGAAATTATACATAGCAGAATTTTTATGATATTTAGAATCTTTATCTAATATTACTTCTCCATTTTGATATATATAAGCTATATACCCTCTTAATCCTTTTAATCCTGTTACTATTAATAATGGTTTATTCTTAGTATAGAATTCAGATTTTTCATTATTAATTTCTTTTAGTCTTTCTATCTTTTTAAAATCAAATAAAGCGATTCTTGGTTGTCCTACTTTTCTAGCTATCATTTTTCTAGGTGTATGAGTAATATTCCAATTTACTTTTTTATTTCTTAATTTTTCTGCTCTATCTCTTAGATTAATAATTCTACAATTTAAAGCAATTATTCTATATCTTTTTTCATAATCTATTTTTTTATCTTCTGATTTTATAGATTTTCTTAGTTCTTCTGAATACTTTAATAATGTAGGTAAATATTTATCTATACTAATTAAATCATCTGTATTTTCACATACATTTAAATAATTCTCTGCAATATACATATTTAATTTTTCTACATCAAAGTATTCTTTTATATAATCATTATAATCTACTTCTAATGTTTTTAATCCATATTTATATCTATCTAATACATATCTTTTATATGCTTCTGCTTGAGTTTTTATAAATCCTTGTAGGCTTTCTTTCATTGCACATGAATAATAATAGTGTTTTAGTGTTTTTTGTTCTTGGAGACTCTTATTTCTAACATTAATCATGTAGAATCTTCCTTCTACTAGTAATTTATATAACTCTGGGAATTCATTTTCTAATTCTCTTATTGTTTTTATATCAGTTAATTTATCTATTTGTTGTAGTAATTCTATTGTAGTTTCTTCATTATCTATTCTTATTCCTTCTATATTTAATGATCTTAATAAATTAATAAAAAATTCATAATAACAAGGTCTTATAATACCTAAAATATCATCATTTTCTTCATCTTTATAGATAGTTAAGAAATCAGTAAAATCATTATGAAATTTCTTATATCTAAATATTTCATGTATATTTTCTCTATTAGCTATAGAGAAATCTTCTAGTATAGCTTCTTTAGTCTTTTTACCATTACTACATGTATCTATTATGTCTTCTAGCGATATATTTTTCATTGGAATATCTTCCATGATAATACCCCCTCATATGTGGACATATTATACCATATTTTGGTAAAAAAATCAATTATCTAGGTATTTTATAATATGTTTTAATCCATATGAAAATGTATTTTCAATTAATTTAGATGTCTTTAAACCTATAATAGAAGCTTTATTATTATAGTTTTTTTCTTCTATTATATAATTACTAGAATTTATATTTTTACCTTCTTTTAAGTCTTTTTCATATCTTTTAATAGCTTCTTCTGTTAGATTTGTTTTATCATTATAATAATTACTACTATATTTAGAAAAATATAAAGATAAAAAGAATATTATTATTAATAATCCTATAACTTTTAATAATTTATTCATTAATAACCTCCATAAATACTTTAGAAAAAGCTAAAGTAGTATTTAATACTTCATTAGTAGTATTTTCATTACCACCTATCTCTATAAGAATTGTATTTGGAGAAAAATCTTGGTTATATACTCCATTTACTCCTGGTCCACCTTTTTTATATATACCTTTACTTAGATTAGGATAATATTCATTCATTTTATTATTAATTTTTTCAGTAAATTCTAAATTCTTTTCATAATTTGGATTTTCTAATCCAATTAGAAATATTACTTTAGCATAGTCTTTTCCATCTATATTTACTGTTGTTTTACTTCTATCCAGACTATCTCTATGTATATCAATAAAGTATTTTAAAGTAGGATACTCTACTATTCTTTTTTCTAAAAGTGTTCTGCTTGCTTTATAACTATATGAATAATTCCAATTATTATTATTTAATATGTCTTTAATAGAGTTTTCTTCTACTATAGTTTTATATCCGTTTTTATTAAATATATCTTCCAATATATAATTATTCATAATTACAGTAGGATTAATACTGAATTCTGCATATGTAGATGGTTTATATTCTTCACTTTGATGAGAATTATATAAATATATTATTGGATTTGATTCAGTATTTATTACTTTTTTAGGGGTATATTCATTATAGTTTTTATTCATTGATTTAATTGGATTAGATATTTCTATTGTTTTATTAATTAATCGATCTATTATTTTATTATCATTATATGTAAAAGTAGAATTTACTATTAAATCTATGAATTCTTTATCATTAATTGTTATTTTAGTATTATTAGTTTTTTTATAACTTATAAATATTCCTATACTAATCATAATTATAAAGAATATTTTTTTTCTCTTCTTTTTCATATAATCACCATACTAATAATAATTTATTATTAGTTATTATTTTGTCGATTAAAATTCTTATGAAGAGATATATTTATACCATTACCAATAAGTATAGATAGTTTTTCTATCATAAAATCTATATTTGTTGGGGTTACAATAAAATTATTAGTATTTAATATATTTCTTATATCTACTACTGTGGGTACTCCTACCGCGATTATTTCTGTATTCATATTATTTTTATTTATTTCTTCTCTATTATTATTTATTCCACTACCAGGAATAATACCTCTATTAGTAATTTGTATTGTTTTTATAAGTCTATCTATATTATTAGTTTTTAATGCATCTATTATTATTACTTTAGTAGCTTTTATTTCTTTAATTATATTTTTAATTATTCTTGTAGATTCTATACCAGTATTACCCATTACATTAGGTGTATATGCCGATACATTACTATAATTTGGATCTACATTTCCTAATAAATATAAATGTCTAGTTACTAATATATTATCTATTACTTTAGGACCTAAAGAATCAGGGGTTGAATTTGAATTACCTAAACCTATTACTAGAATTATATCTTTAGAATTAATTTTTAAATACTTATTAAGTTCATTTATAAAGGTATTTTGTACATTTATATAATTATCTTTATCTGTTATATCATTATAAAAAATAGTAGTACAATCAATACTTTCTTGTACTTTTAAATTGTTTGTTTTATCAATAATTTTACATTTATTAGTATTATTTTCTTTCTCTATTATTAGATCTGTATAGATACTTTTATTAGATAAATCTACTTTATGCATAAAATCACCATTAATAATATTTACAAAATTAACAATTTTATTTGCTTTTTTTTAATTTTTTTGATAGAATTAACTTGTTTACAAAAAGTGAGGTGAGATTATGCCAAATATTAAAAGCGCTAAAAAACGTATGCGTTCTAATGCTAAGAAAGCTAATGTTAATACATTAATTACTTCAAGTATGAGAACTGCTATTAAAAAATTCGAAAAAGAAGTTAAAGCTGGAAACAAAGAAGAAGCAAGTAATAATTTAAATATTGCTATTCAAAGAATTGATAAAGCTATGTCTAGTGGAAAGATTCATAAAAATAAAGCAGCTAGATTAAAATCAAGATTAACAAAGATGAATAATACAATGGAATAAACCAATTATAAATAATTGGTTTTTTTATTTACATTGAATTTTAATTAGAGTAAAATTATATATATAATGTAGGAGGTAACATGAAGAAATTTACTATTAATATAATGGTCACTGCTGGTCTTTTATTTATACTTATAGGACTTGTTTTGATTAGAAAAGATGATATAAATACTATAATAAATAAATATTTATCTCCTAATCGAGAAACTGTATTAACTGATGTTAATAAATATTATAGAGAATATGATTTTAAATTTGTACAAAATACTAATGATTTTAGTCCTAATAATTATCAAGATTTATTAAATATTTATTATACTGTTATTAATTCTGGAAAAGATTTATTTACTTTTTATTGTGATAGTGAATATACAAATTGTATAGATGATGTTTCTAGTATAGCTAATGATAAAGGATTACTTTCTGATATAAATAATTTTGTTCATCCATATAATGCTTACTCTAATATAGAAACAGAATATGATTCTTTAGGTAAAATTACTATTAAACTTAGTAGAAATTATACTGAAAAAGAAATAGAAAAAATAAATAATAGAGTTGATGAATTATATAAAGAATTAGTTACTAGTGATAATGCTCGTGATAATATTAAAAATGTTCATGATTATATAATTAATAATAGTAAATATGATTCTAATAGAAGTGATAATAATATTGTAGAATATCGTTCTGATATAGCATATGGACCATTATTTGATGGATATGCTATATGTGGTGGTTATACTGATTTAATGCAATTATTCTTAGAAAAGATGAATTTAAAGAATTATAGAGTATCTTCTAATAGTCATATATGGAATGCTGTAGAAATTGATGGTAAATGGTATCATATAGATCTTACATGGGATGATCCAGTAGTAAGTGATGGTAAAGATTATTTATACGAAGATTATTTTTTAATTACTACTCATGATTTATTAGAAAAAGAAAAAACACAACATGTGTTTAATCAAAATAGGTTTTTAGAAGTAAAAGAAGTTAACTAAGTTAACTTCTTATTTTATGTAATTATATACTTCTTCTATTGTATTATTAAAGTTATTAAAATCTACATCAAACCAAGTTGTATTAAATTGATGATTAAAGAATGTATATTGTCTTTTAGCAAATCTTCTAGAATCTCTTTTTATTTCATATAAAACATCTTCTATTTTTTTATTATTGTATAAGTAATCATAGAATTCTTTATACCCTATTCCACTATTTAATACTCTACTTGTTTTGTATTTATCTTTTAATTTATTAATCTCATCAAGTAATCCATTTTCTACCATGATGTCTACACGTTTATTAATACGTTCATATAGATAATCTCTAGAAGTAGTTAATCCTATTACTTTTACTGGATATAGTAATTTATCTTTATTATTAGTTATTTCTTCATTGTTTTCTAATTTATTTAAAAGTCTTACTAATCTTATTCTATTATTTATATTAGGTAATTCTACATCATATTTTTTTATTTTTTCTAGTATTTCTTCATTACTTAAATCTTCATAAGTATTATTCGTAGTACCTTCAGTAAAGTTATAGTCATAAAGAGCTGCTTTTATATATAGACCAGTTCCACCTACTATTATTATTCTTTTACCTCTAGAAGATATTTCATCAATTAGTTTTCTAACATCTTTTTGATAATCAAATACTGTGTAGTCTTCACAAACATCTTTAATATCTATTAAATGATGTGGTATACCTTCACGTTCTTCTATTGTTGGTTTAGCACTACCTATATCTAATTCTTTATAGATAGAAACACTATCACCATTAATAATTTCTGCATCTAATTTTTTAGCAAGTTCTATAGATAGTTTTGTTTTACCTACTCCAGTAGGACCTACTATTACGATTATGGGTTGCATAAGTATCACCTCAACGAGGTTATTATAACATAAGAAAAGAAGTATTTCTACTTCTAATCTAATTGTCTTTTAAATAGTTTTTCAAGTTCATATCTTGTATATGTAATAATAGATGGTCTTCCATGAGGACAAGTAAATGGATTTTCACAGTATCTTATATTTTCTAGAATCCATTCTTCTTCCTCTTCTGAAATATAATCACCAGCCATAACTGACATTCTACATGCAGTAGTCGCAGCTATTCTCCAAATAAATTGATCAAAGTCTAATTTACCTTTATCTATTACAATATCAATAAGTTTTCTTATGATATCTTCTTGTTTTTCTTCTGGAATCCATGCTGGATGAGATCTTACAAGTAATGTATTTTCTCCAAATTCATCTATTATAAATCCATAGTCTTTTAATGATTCAAATCTTTCTTTAGCTAGTAACATTTCATCTTTTCTTAACTCTACTCTTATTGGTACTAATAAATCTATTACTACTGGTTTTTCTTTCATTTGTTTCATTATTTTTTCATAATTAATTCTCTCTGCAGCAGCATGTTGATCTATCAAATACATTCCATCTTCATTTTCCGCAACGATATAAGTTTTAAATATTACACCTATTGGATGCATTTTCTTTATTTTAGGTTCTTCTTCTACTTCAAAAGGTAATTCTTCTTTTAATTCTTCTTCATACTTTTGTTTTTCTTCAGCTACTTCAAAGTCTAATTTTATTTCTTCATATTTAGTAGTATCTTCTATAGGTGTTTCTTCTTCTTTTCTATTAATTTGACGAGATACTTCACTTACTGAATAATTATCTCTTACTGATACTTCTGGTATTAAATTAATATTTTCTAATTTTTCAGTTATTAGTTTAGTTACTAATTCTTTTAATGTATCCATTTTAGAGAATTTAATATCCATTTTAGTTGGATGTATATTAATATCTATAAGTATTGGATCTACATCTATATTTAAAATAATAACTGGATATCTATCTTTATGAATATATGTGTGATAGCAATCTACTATACATTTATTTAATTCGTTATTTTTTATTACTCTTCCATTTACTAATGTAGTAATAGAATTTCTATTACCTTTAGTTACTTCAGGATAAGATATAAATCCATGAACATAGTAATCATCATTTTCTCCATCGATAGGTATCATTTTCTTTGTGATATCTACTCCATATATTTCATATATTACTTTTAATAAATCTCCAGAACCATCTGTTTTTAATAATACTTTATCATTATTAATTAAAGTGAATTTTATATTTGGATAACTTAGAGCCATTTTATTCATATATTCTACAATGTATGCAAGTTCTGTATATAAATTTTTTAAGTATTTTAATCTTACTGGAGTATTATAAAATAAATCAGATACAGTTATTGTAGTACCTTGTTGGAGATCAGATCTTTCTTCTTTTAAATCTTTTCCTCCATTTATAGTAATAAGTGAACCAACTTTGCCATCACTAGTCTTAAGTTTGACATTGGATACACTAGCGATTGATGGGAGTGCTTCACCACGAAAACCTAATGATTCAATATAAAATAAATCATCTAATTTAGTAAGTTTTGAAGTAGCATGGCGAGAAAAAGCTATTTTAGCGTCATCTGGATCCATTCCTATACCATTATCGCTTACTTCTATTTCTTTTACTCCGGAATCTATTAATTTAATAGTAATTTCTGAAGAAGAAGCATCTATTGAGTTTTCTACTAATTCTTTTACTACATTCATAGTTTTTTCTACTACTTCACCTGCAGCAATCTTATTAGCTAGAACTTCATCCATTACTTTAATTTTACTCATATTATCACCTCTAAGAAAAAATACATTTAATAATGTATTTTAATCATCATTTACGTATTGTTGAGCAACCATATAGAAAATAATATTAGCAATTATTTTTTGTTCATCTGCTGTTGCTGTACCATTAGAATGTCCTGTTTGAATAAAAGCATTTCTTCCATATGTTGATAGATATATTTTATTTGCCTCATCATTATCATTAATATTTTCAAAAGTAATCCAAATATCTCCATTAGCTACTTGACCATATACATGACTGCTTGGAATAGTTAATATAGTATTAACATCACCTATTTTATATGGATATTCTGTAAATACACCTTTTCTTACTATTTTTACTTTTGTAGAAGATTGATGTTTTATTCCACTTCTTGTTTCTAAATTAACATGACCTTTTAGACTATTAAAATTACTATGATTGCCACATCCATTTGTAGTTATTGTATCATGTCCAAATATAGCAGCACCTCCACTATTTAAGTAATCATCTACTAGTGATGCAGCATTTGCACTTAAATCTTGATTACCATTACAATCTACAAAACCAAATACTATTTCATCATAATTCCATTTTCCATTTTGTTTCTTTAAATAACTACCTGGATTACTATTAAAATCCAATATATAAACTGGTGTTACTTCTATTTTTCCTTTACCATAACTGTTCATCCATCCTTGTAATTGATTACCAACTACTCCACTAGAATGTTTTGGATAAACATTTAATACTTTTATCTTTGGAATCTCATCTAATACTTCTTCAAGATTAGAATATGGATCTGCCTTACATCTTTTATCTGTTTCTTTTGTTTTTGTTGCGGAATTATATGTATAATAATTTTCACCTATACACATATTTATTTTATAATCATAAGTACTTAATCCATTACCATTATCATTTTCTTTTACTTTGATTCTTCCTTTAGCTTTTTTTAATACTTCATCAGTAGGTTTTTCTAAATATTCTTCATCTATTAATGTATCTATATCAACTTCATCTTTATCAGGATTATCAAAAATATAGTTTTCTGTTGCGCTTATTACAGACTTTTCAAAAATATCTTGTGATTTTTTTCTACTATAATCTATATATTTTGTATAAGCCATAATAGCTAATCCCATTAATATTCCAAGTATAGCTACTACAGCAAGTATTTCAACTAAACTGAAACCTTTATTATTTTTCATATTATCACCTATTTTTATTATAACATACTTCTATATTTCTTTTAAATATTCTTGCAGTTTTTCTGCAATATCTTGACCTACTACTTTACTTAATTCATCTTGTGTAGCTTCTTTTATTTTCTTTAGAGAACCAAATGTTTTTAATAATTCTTTTTTTCTTACTTCTCCAATACCTGGAACTACATCTAATATACTGGATAATGCTCCTTTAGATTTAATATTTCTATGATATGTAATTGCAAATCTATGTACTTCATCTTGTATTCTAGTTAAAAATAAGAATAATTTTGAATCTTTATCTACTTCTAATATTTCATACTTATCATTCATAATATAACTAGTTCTATGTTTATCATCTTTTACTAAACCAATAATTGGTATATCTAAATTAAGTGATGATAATACTTCTTTACATACTGATATTTGTAATTTACCTCCATCCATTACTATTAAATCTGGTTTATATGATTCATTCATAATAGTTTTAAAATATCTTCTATAAATAACTTCTCTCATCGCAGATAAATCATCTTTAACTTCTGTAGATATTTTATATTTTCTATATAAATCTTTATTAGGTAGAAAATCATCAAATACAACCATTCCACCTACATAGAATGTACCAAATAAATGAGAATTATCAAATGATTCCATTCTTCTTAAAGTAGTTAATCCTAATAATTTTTTTAATTCATCAAGTGCTTTTAATCTTTCATCATCATCTTTCTTTAGAGTTTCTTCTTGTAGAGACAACTGTTCTTTAGAATTAGATAAAGCAAGATCTAATAAGCTTTTTAATTTACCTCTTTCTGGAGTATTTACTTTAATATTAAAATAACTACTTAATAAATCTTTATCTATATCTTTTGGTACTAATAATTCTTTAGGTAATAGACTCTTTTCATAAAATTTAATTAAGTATTCTACCACTTCATTTGAAATATCTCCTAAACTACTAATTATTTCATTATGTCTACCAAATAATAATCCATCTCTTATAAAGAATATCTCTATACTTAAATAATTATTATCATAGAAATAATTTACTAAATCAAAGTTATATGTATTATTAAGATCTATTTTTTGTTTACTTAATACTGTATCTATATTTTGTAACATTGTTTTTAATTCTAAAGCTTTTTCATAATTTAGTGACTCACTGGCTTTATTCATTTCAGTATTTATTTTTTCTTTTATTAAAGAAGCATCTCCTTTTAAGAAAGATATTATTTCTTTTTTCATATTATCTATTGTTTCTTCAGATACATTCTTTTTACAATAACCTAGACATTCATTTATATGATAATATAGGCATAAATCTTTTTTTATTGGATCACATTTACGTAATGGATATATTCTATTAATCATATTAACTGTATTTCTAGCGGCACTTACATTAGGATATGGTCCATATAAATGATTCTTACTTTTCTTTCTTTTAACATTTCTAACTACTTTTAAAGTAGGATATTTATCATTAGT
>CACZQV010000057.1 GCA_902783435.1 uncultured Erysipelotrichaceae bacterium
GCAATTGGTGCTACTTCAACTGGAGCAACTGCTACTGGATCAACCATTGGAGTTGGTTCTGCAACTGGTGCTACTTCAACTGGAGCAACTGCTACTGGATCAACCATTGGAGTTGGTTCAACACTAACTGGTTGTGGCATAGCCATTGGATCAACTGTTGGCATAGTAACATCTGTTGGTACAGATTCTACAGCAACAGGACTAACAGCAACAGGTTGTGCAATATCAGGTTGTGCAACAACTTGTGTAGGATCATTAGCAACTGGTACTGGTGCAACAGCTTGTGCATTAGGATCAACATTCATTGGTGCTTCAGCATTTTGAAGAGCCTTTTCTTTCTTTGTTTTTTTAGTCGTAATTAACATTATAACTAAAGCTATGATTAATAATATAACTCCACCAGTAATAAATAAACCTGGTATAGTTGTAAACCAATTTAAATCGAAATTCATAATTATCTACTCCCTTTATTCTATACTCTATTACAATAATAACAAAAAATGCTTGCAATTGCAAACATTTTATTTTTTATACAATTTATTTACAGTGTAAATAACGTCCAATAATCTTTTTTAGGTGGATTAACCTTAAATTCCATTATTTCCTTAGTAACTGGATGAACAAAAGATAGATAATATGAAAATAAACTTATTTGTTTATTATCAATAATTCCATATCTTTGATCCCCTAACAAATAATGACCTCGACTAGAGAATTGAGCACGTATTTGATGATGTCTCCCAGTTTTTAAATCAATAGATACTAAACTACAATCATTCTCTTTATTATAATCTAATAATTCATAATCAAGTATAGCTTCTTTTCCATTAGAAGAAATAAAACTCTTACCATCTTTTCCTTTTTCAATTAAATCTCTAAACTCTCCATTACTATCTAATTTTCCATGTACAATAGCTAAATACTTCTTAGTAATTTTATGTTCATTAAAAGCCTTACATAACCTAGAAGCAGCTTTACTACTTTTCGCAAAAACCATTATTCCACCTACAGGTCTATCAAGTCTATGTACAAGACCTAAATAAACATTACCTGGTTTATTATACTTTTCCTTAATATATTCTTTTATCATATCCATAATAGAAATATCACCAGTACTATCACCTTGACTAAGTACATTAAAAGGTTTTACTACTACAATAATATGATTATCTTCATATAAAATATTTATCTTATTCATTAGACTCCCATCTACCATATATACCACATGGTAATACTAAATTATTTTCTTTAATTGGAATACCTACTTCACCATCACTTATAGTACCTTTATATTTACTATTAACATTTATTTCAAGTAAATTATTAAGAACACGTGAAGATAAACCAGTAGTATAAGAATTAATTAAAAAGAATAATGGATTATCACTTAGCAACTCACTACATATAGTAACTAAATAATTTAAGTTTTTCTCTATATCCCAAACTTCTCCATTAGCTCCACGTCCATAACTAGGTGGATCCATTACTATTGCATCATACTTATTTCCTCTTCTTATTTCTCTTTGAACAAACTTAATAACATCATCGACTATATATCTAACATGATCACCTTGATAACCACTATCATTAACATTTTCCTTACACCAATCAACCATACCACGACTAGAATCAACATGAGTAACATGAGCCCCTGCAGATAAACAAGCAACAGTTGCTCCACCAGTATAAGCAAATAGATTAAGAACCTTTATATCTCTTTTACTATTCTTAATCTTATTAATCATAAAATTCCAATTAACAGCCTGTTCTGGAAAAAGTCCAGTATGTTTAAATCCCATTTGTTTAATATTAAAAACTAAATTTTTATAATTAATTTTCCAAGATGCAGGAACACTTTTTAAGTTTTCCCAATGTCCTCCACCTTTATTACTTCTATAATAAACTGCATCTATTTTTCCATAATACTTATCTATTAATTTACCATTATCCCATATAACTTGTGGATCAGGTCTAAGTAAATAAATATTACCCCATCTTTCATATTTTTCACCTAATGATGCATCTATTAATTCATAATCATCAAAACCCTCTAGTAATAACATAAGCCACCTCACTTCAACATATTATAACATAGAAAAAAAGAAAATACTAAATATTTTCTTCATATTCACTACCCTTAATTATAGTTTTACAATATCCACATCTAACTTTACCACTAACTTCAACATCATTAATCGCACCACAATTAGGACAATGAATAGATTCATAATTACTAACAACCTTTCTTTTCTCAATAGTATAGTAAATTATAACTCTATCTACATCATCTATTTTAATACCATTAAGTAATCCTTTATCATCTAAATAATTTAATTCATTATAAACCTCATCTCTAAGTTCATGAATATTTTTATATCCTTTATTAGATATCATATTAGCTATTTCATTTATTTGCAAATGACTACGATATATAAAAGGCTTATACTTATCAAGTAATTTTTGATCTTCTAGATTACAAGGTAATAATTTCATATTACTAGTATCAATATAATAATCTCCTAATAATCTTTTATTCTTCAAATACTTAATCTTTAATACACACTCTTCTAATGTACAATCACTACTATCAGCTATTTTCTTAATATCTGATTCTTTATTTTTAGTAATCAATTCATAAATAGTATTTAATTTAATATCAAATTTCTCATCTTTAGGAACAGTATTTCCATAAAACTTCGCATATTTTTGAAAAGATTCTTCATTAACATGATTATAATTAATACAAGAATATCTATACTTTCTAATTTCTTTTAATATTACAGAAATTAATAATCCTAAAAAAAGTGAAAGAGCAAATATTAATTCAATTATATTTTCCATATAGACACCTCTATTATATTTTATCAAAACAAAATTAAAAGTAAAAGATTAAATCTTTTACTTTACATTAATTTTGAAGACTAAATACTTGTTTATAATTAGTAATAATTGTACTACCATTATATACAATAATCTTATCTAAATATTCTTCTAATTCAACATCTTCACTCATTTCATATATACATTTTACATCTGCATATTTAAGACATTCTTTCTTATTAACTTTTTGCATTCTATATATTTTATCAACAGTTTTTATATAAGTATTTTCTGAATTTCCAACATAATTAAAATCTATAATATCTCCACCAAATTCTCCTTTATCATAAACTATTTTAGATGAAGTTATTTCAGGAACAGAATTATAATCTTTCTTATAAACAATAATTTCATAAACATTACCATCATTTTTCAAAATATAATAAACACCCATATTAAGATTTACAGTAATAACTTTAACCACATTACTATCTTTTAATAATAAATCATAAGTATCATAATCATTATCAACTTTAGTAACTTCACTATAACTAGGTATACCATTATCACCTTCTAAATAATAATATTTACCATCACTTGCTTTAATAATCTTATTATCCATAATAGCATTTACTACAATGTTAGTATCTGCTACTTTACAATTTTGTTCATTAGAAAAAACTTGATCTAATGATACTTCATATATAACACCATTTTCATTAATTAAATGACTACCTGTAAAGTATCTAATTTTATCATAGCTAGTATCTTCTTTATCTTTAGGATAAAACCTATCACAAGTAAATTTTTTTCCAACATTAAATCCTGCATGCCTAATACCTCTAGTAATACTACCATTACATGCACTACATAATAAAACAATCACACATACAAAAACAAAACAAATTATTTTTTTCATATCATCACTACCCTTACCAAAAGTATACCATAAAAAAAAATAAAGAAAACTAGAATTTCTTTATAATGTCAAATATATACATTATATTTTCATAGTTTTCTTTATCATACTCTTTAATTACACTCTCTATATTAACTTTTCTACCAATCTTTTTCTTATCATATAATTTTTCTATTTTCTTATGAACAATTTCTATACTCTCACTATCACTAATAAACTTATTAGATTCAACTTGCATAATACCGAGTTTACTCTTTTTACCATTAAGTCTATATATAAAATAATCATAATTACGAAGAATTTTATTTCTCTTATGATTCTCATATATCATGATAGCATAAATAATATTAGAAATATCTTTATTATTATAATTACATTCATCATAATACTTATCTTTTAATTTAGTATAACTAATTAATATCATACTTCTACTCATATTATTATTAGTCTTATTACTAACATTAGATAAAACATTTCTACTCTTAGCCATATTATATATAAATATAAATGCAAAAGCCCATAATAGTATTCTTAAATCTTCTCCTGTTAAAAACACTTGTGTTACTTCATTAATAAATTCTTGATTAATAAAGAAAGCTAATACAATTAAAACCACATAGTATATTATATTTTTTTCATTTTTATCAAAAAAATCTTTTTCAATAAAATAACTATGATATATAACATCAAATACTAATACAAATACATATACTAAAAATATATTTTCTGTATACTTAATCGCATATCTATAACAGAATCCTGATACAAACAATAATAAAATTAATGAAATAACTAATTTTTCTAACTTAGTAGTTTTAAACTTACTATCTATATAATTAATACCTATAAATAATACAAAAGCAATAAATACATAAAATATCCATCCTACTAACCCCATAATTCCACCTCTTAGTCGCTTATTCTATCATAAACTAATTATTTTGTCTATTTATATTTTTTTAATTTATCTTTAACTAAAAATACTAATTCCATTGGAGCTTTAATTAAATTAAGCACAAGTAATGCATCCTGTAATTTACGTTTTTCAGAAACATTATCCTTAATTATATTTGCCTCTTCTTTATAATCAAAATCATCAATAGGATTTTCCTTTATATAATCTCTTATATAATTCTCGATATCTTTTAAAATATATTCTTTTAAAGGGTACTCATCTATTAAATTAACACCATAATATCCCCCAACTAAATAACGAAAAGTATCTTCTAAAGTCATTTTATCACCTACTAAAAAAGTACTATAAAAGTACTTATAAAATTTCTATTTCACCATCATCTTGTTCTAAGATAGATTTTCTTTTCTTCTTTTCTTCTATCATACCCAAAACAATCATTTCTTTTTCTCTATGCATATCCTTAATAGTTTTAAATATTTGTTCTACTATAACTAATATTATTGGTAAAAATATAAGTAAAAAGAAACCTATAGGATTTTTTAATATATGATTAATTATATTAATCACAGGAATTACCCCTATAACTTTACCAATTACCTTTTTATCACTAACTATAGGATCCTCATATAATGAATTAATCCCTTTAGTAACAAATGATAATTTCTTATCTTTCTTTACTTCTATAATCTTATGAAAAATAACATTACCTTTTTCACCAGCTTCTATTCCATAATAAGCTATATTATCATTCTTTTTTAATTTCTTAGGATTAGTATCCTTAACTAAAACTATATCATTAATCACATACTTATTAGCCATAGTATTATCAGAAATAGTAAATATTCTATACCCAAATATACTATTAGTCATACTTATTTTATGTACAATTATTAACGATAAATAAATGATAATAAAAATTATAAAAATAATTTTTAAAATTTTTGTAAAAACATTAAATACTTTCTTCATAATTACCCCTAATTATTATAATATTTCATCGTCAGCATAAATTGCTTTATCTTCTACTTTTTCATATCTTAATATATGTAAAAATTCATATAATTGATATACAAAAACTATTATTATTGGAAATAATACAAAAAATATAAATCCAATTCTACTTTTAACAATTCCTAATATTTTACCAATAAATGGAATAATAATAATACGATTTCCCACAATCCTACTACTAGATATAATAATACGATTATCTTCACCCAAAGTATATAAATAATCATCTTTATCTTTTTTAATTCCGGCTATCTTATCTTTAGCAATAACATATTTATCATTACTAACTGCATAATAATATATAATATTTTCTTCTTTTAATTTACTACTTTTCTTTATAATTAACAAGTCACCATCATTAACTTTTGAAATATTCTTAATATCTGATTTATTAACATTATAAATAACACTATTACCTAATTGAGAAAAACCATATTTATTTTCAAAAAATAATAAAGAAGTAACAAATATTACATAAATAATTATTAATACCTGTGTAACATTCCAAATAACTTTTAATGTCTTATTCATATTATCACCTTTATAATAAAAAGAACTTTCATAAATGAAATTTCTTAATAACAAATGGTGCCGAAACCAGGACTTGAACCCGGAACCTACTGATTACAAGTCAGTTGCTCTACCAATTGAGCTATTTCGGCATACACACAAGTCAATTTTAACATATCAAAAATAAAAAAACAACTAAGCATTGTTCTTTATTTTTTTATATCTAAATAATTGAGATAATGAGCATACAAATGGTAACAAATATGTACTTATAATCTTTCCATCTCCAGCACCATCAGACAAGACAAGTATTATTATAAAACTAATAGTATTATATACAAATAACGCTATGACAAAAAACCAAAGCAACCTATTTAATTTAAACAAATAACATATTATATATAAAATCAAAAAAATAGAAAATACAAATATTTTTAGCCACCATAATATTATTATAAAATTTTCAAAACCAAAACTACCTTCAGGAGTAGTAAATGTTAAAAATTTTAACACAAAATATAATATGATAATTATCATATCTAGATTCATCAATATAATATCAGAAATCTTTTTTTTCATATAAGCACCTACTCTATATTCATTTTAGCATAAAAAAAGAACGTTTCAAAGTTCTTTTTATTTCTTTTGGTGCTCCCATCCGGACTTGAACCGGAACTCTATTGCTAGAAGCAGATTTTGAGTCTGCCGCGTCTACCAATTCCGCCATGGGAGC
>CACZQV010000058.1 GCA_902783435.1 uncultured Erysipelotrichaceae bacterium
ATTAGGATATGGTCCATATAAATGATTCTTACTTTTCTTTCTTTTAACATTTCTAACTACTTTTAAAGTAGGATATTTATCATTAGTTAATTCTATATATGGATATGACTTATCATCTCTAAGTAAGATATTATATTTTGGATCATATTTTTTTATTAAAGTTATTTCTAGTATTAAACTTTCAAGTTCTGAGTCAGTTACAATATATTCAAAATCATCTATATCTTCTACTAACATTTTAGTTTTACCAGTAACAGTTCTAGTAAAATAACTTCTAAGTCTTCTTTGTAAATTTTTAGCTTTACCTACATAGATAATTACTCCATCTTTATTTTTCATTTGATATGAACCTGGCTTTGTAGGTACTAGAGATAATTTTTCTTTAAAATCTTTCATAATATCACATCCATCAATGTATTTATTATAACATAAAAAAAGAAATATCTATTGATATTTCTCCATTGCTTTCATCATTTGATTAATTTGTTTTTGATTTGGCTTTCTTCCCATTTGGCTCATTAAAGCTTTAATCATATCTTCATTAATTGGTGGATTTTTCTTTAAATACTTAGTCATTAAATGTTTTGCGACAAAGAAACCTATTACTGCACCAATTATTAATCCTATAACTACTAATAAAATATCATGTAACATAAATTCATCTCCTTATGTAGTTATTTTACTAAACTTTACTTAATTAAACAAGTTTTATTTTGTAATCTTAGATTTTTCTATATTAATCACTGGACGAAGACCATACCATCCATCATCTAGAGCATCTTCATCTCCCCAGAATTTTCCATCATATTGAACTCCCCATGCAGAATCATCATCATTTGCAGTTGGAGTCATTGTCCAATAACCATGAGGATAATAGTTAGTTTTTGTATAAACATTAGTAGTAGCTCCTGAATGACCACTAGGTCCTCCATATGTATTTTCGACTAACCATGATAATGTTGTGAAACCATTACCACCTGTATGAGTTCCTATTTCAAATTCATCATTTGAGAAATAATAATATCCAAAGAAACTATCGGAATTCTTAGACCATGTTGATCTTGGTTTATATATTCTAGTAATAGCAATTACTTCTTCACCTGTAATCATTCTGACTCTTATATTATTTGTAATTACATTATTACTTCCGTTTAGACATACACCATTTGTACATGTTAATTTACCATAATTTTCTCCTGGTAATTCCGCAGAATAATGATCTCTACATGCATTTGCAGCAGCATCATATCCTCCACTACATTGTACATTGGTACTATCATATTCATAGTTTAATAGTGGTACTCTACCCCATGTAGAAGTTAATTCTTCTAATTTCTTTAGAGCTGTTACTGGGCCTTGTTTACTCTTATGATCTGATATTGATGTACTATTCCAGTCGCTTTCTTGCCCGCCTACTGCTATATAATCTTCATGTAAAATCCAATAATATTGATCGTAGATCATATTTCCATCACTTAAATTATGGTCTAGTTGAATATTTATATTCTTTTTCTTAGATCTATCATTTGTTTCAATTACTCTCCATTTATAGCATGTACTAGTACCATTATTTATATCATCTACACTAAATGTAGTTGAATCACATTTATTAGTGCTAACTGGATCAAAATATACTAAATCTCCTGCAGTGTATACTGGATTGTTTTTATCTTCACATGTTATGTTATTTCCTATATCACTAAAATCAACTTTAATAACTGGTCTTACATCATTATTTGAACCTAATATGGTACCACTTGCATTTACGCTATATGGGAACATTGTGTATGCTCCTCCTGGATTTATTTGTCCTACTAATTGATTAGTTGTATCAAACATTAAACACATTATATTTGTACGCATACCACATGAATCTTTAATTATTTCTTGCTTTTCTGCACTTAAATTATCCCAATCATTTTTTGTAATTACTCTACCTTTTGTTTCACTAAAATGATATCCATAATTTTCATTTACATCTACATCATAACTATCATCCATAGTTATTTTATTACTCCATAAAGATGTTGATGATTTAATTACATCAACAGGATTAGTAGTACTCCATGACATATTACTTAATGGTGTTAATAAATATAGTTCATATATATTATTGTTTTTACCTACTGTAATCCATTTATAACATGTATCACTTTCTTCTGCTTCACACATTCTATAATTTACTGGATCAAAATATACAATATCTCCTTGTTTATATGATGTTACACAATCAGTTACATGTTGTTTTTCATCTAATTTAAATTCAAATTTACCTGAAGGAATAGGATTTTCAGGTAGTTCTTCTAATTCACTATCATATTCTACTCTAACTTTATATTTTTGAGAATTTCCTGCTTTCAATACATCACCTTGTTTAGGTATAGTTCCATCTTCATATGTTACGCTAAATACAATATATGAAGGTGGTGTAGATGGTGTAGTTTCTCCTTGTTTATAATAGTTTTTTTCTATATTAGATATTTCTCCGTCTATTGTCCCGTAGTTTTTGGCATCTACTGTAAACTCATAGAAATCACCTGGTAATTCTAATTCTACTTCAAACGATACATTTTTCTTTTCAGTATCTATAACTTCAGCTGGTGTTGTAGCAGTAACACTGCCTTGTGTTTCTACTATACTTTCTTCATTCCAATGTATATCCCATGTATTTTTATTAATACCCGCAGTACCATTAATATATAATGTAGTACTTAGCAAGGCAAAACCTATTGTTATACCTAAGACAATTAATAAATATAAATGTACCTTTCTTTGTCTTTTGTTTTTACTCATACTATTACTCTCCTATTCTAATAAAATTTTACCAGTACCATTATTTTTTGTCAATTGAAGAAAAAAAGTAATGATTAAATCATTACTTTTATTGTTTTGTAATCTTAGATTTTTCAATATTAATTACAGGTCTCATACCATTAGCATTTGAAGTAGTTGAGGATGTATAATATAGTAATCCATCATAACTAACTCGCCATACACTATCTTGGAACTCATCTAGTGGAGTTAATGTCCAATATCCATTAACATTACTTCCATAAACATTATCTGTAGCTCCACTACCATTTGTTTGATATGTGTTTTCTATTAACCATGATAATGTTGTTCCTATTAAGGAACTATTGTTAGAAAAGTAATAACTGTCATTATTTGATGGTGAATAATAATCAGTATCTGTTCTTTTACTTATTCTGCTCCAATTTTTTGATGGACTATCATCTCCTGCATATACATTTGTAATATTAGTAATTTCATCTGCTGTGATCATTCTAGCTCTAAAACCATTTCCATATGTAATATTATTTTTTGTACTTTTACATAAACCTTCTACGCAAGTTAATGTTCCATAGTCATATCCCATTTTTGTACCACTAGTATCATATGTATAGTTAAGTAATGGTACTCTTATCCATCCACTTGTGAATGAATTAAATGGCCCTCCAAAAGATGAAACTGGTCCAATATTAGTATTATTGCTTCCCCAAGAGAATGTTCCTCCTAGATTATGATCTAATTGTAATTCTATCTTTTCTTCGGATTTTGTATCGTTAATTGTGATTACTCTCCATTTATAGCATGTTGATTCATTATTATTAATTTTAGATACATCAAATGTTGTAGAATCACATTTATCTTCGCTTATAGGATCAAAATATACTAAATCACCCAAATTATACTTAACATTTTCTGATTTATGTTGAACTGGTGTTATTTCTATATCTGGTTTAACTATAATAGGTTCAGTTGGTAAAGTAGTTGTTTCACTATTATAACCTATTCTAAATTTATAACTTATTATTCCTCCGCCTTGTGTTATCACTTCATTTTCAGCGATTGGAGTACCATCTTTATGTGTTAATGAATATGTAATTTCTTCTGGTAAATCATCTTTATCTATTTCTGTAGTTCCATCAGCTTCATAAAATTTAACACTAATTGTTTCAATCTTACCATCAATACTTCCTTCATTTACGGCATCTGCACTAAATTCATAAAAGTCTCCTGGTAATTCAAATTCTACCGCAAAAGAAATATTTTTTTCTTCTGCATCAGTTACACTAGCTGGTGTTGTAGCAGTAACACTACCAGTTGTTTCTTCTATACTATCACTATCCCAATGTATATTCCATGTATTACTTTTAATATTCGCAGTTCCATTAATAAATAATGTAGTACTAAGTAACGCAAATCCTATAGTTATACTTAATATTAAAATTAATAATAACATTACTCTTCTTTGTTTTTTATTTTTTCTCATACTATTACTCTCCTATTATATGTAGTATACCATAAATACTATTTTATAGAAAGAAAAAATCACATTTTTGGAAAGAACATACAAATAAATTGTCTAATTCTTCTTTTAAAATATCAAAAAATGTAGAATAATTCTGTTCTAATTCTATTTTTATATAAGAATTATTTACTTTTAATCTACTTATTTCATTTTTATATAAATTATTTATATAATGAATATCTTTTCTTTTAGTATATGGAATATATTTATGAAACTTTATAAATAAGTTTCTATCTAATTTGTTTTTTTCTATTTTTTCTATCAATTGATTAAATATATTATATCCATATTCTACTTCTTCTTTGTCTAAATAATAAATATTTTTTAGTATATTATATAGGACACTTGGACTATCTTTATATAATTTTATAAATTCTTTTTTTATATTAAAAACATAATAGACTTTCATAATATCACCATGTTTATGGTATCAATTATAAAAGTCTATTTTTGTCTTATTTTATTAAATTTTCTATTTTTTCTTCTAGTGTATCTACATCAAATCCATATTTTTTATATACATCATCTTTTTTACCACTACATCCAAACTCATCTTGTGTAATTATATATTTACTATTAAATATTAATTTATTCCATACAATAGATGGTGATGTTTCTACTACTAGTTTCTTTACTTCCACTGGTAAAATACTTTCTATATATTCTTCATCTTGTTTTAAGAATCTTCCTAAATTAGGCATTGATACTACTCTAATATATATTCCTTTAGTTCTTAATCTTTTAGCAACTTCTATTACTTGATGTAATTCTTCTCCACTAGATATTACTATACCTGCAGGTTTTTCTTCTGTATTTAAAGCAATATATCCACCTTTTTCTACTTCATTAGCTTTAGTTTCTTCTATTATAGGAACTTCATTACGTGATAAAACTATTGCGCTAGGTCCACTTTCTTTATTAAATATAGCTCTATATGATCCAATTACTTCATTAGCATCTGCAGGACGGAATACATCTAAATTAGGTAATGTTCTTAGGTATGTTAATTGTTCTACTGGTTGATGTGTTGGTCCATCTTCTCCTACGCTAATTGAATCATGAGTTAGAATATTAATAACTCCTAGATTCATTTGTGAAGCTAATCTCATAGCTGGTTTATAATAGTCTGAGAATGCTAAGAAAGTAGATATATATGGTCTAAATCCATGTAGTGCAAATCCATTAGCAATAGATGCCATTGCATGTTCTCTTACTCCAAAGAAAATGTTTTTACCTAGATAATTTTCTTTAGAAAAATCTCCACCATCTTCTATATATGTTTTATTAGCACTAAATAAATCTGCTGAACCACCAATTATATATGGACATTCTTTTACTACAGCATTTAGTATTTTAGATGATGTTACTCTTATTTGTTCTTTATTATTTTCTGGTTCTTCATAAAATACATTTTTTACTGTAATTGATTTATTATCTCCTATGAAATAATTTAATTCTTTTTGAGTTTCTTCATCTAAAGATTCTATCTTTTTAATAAATTTTTCATTTAAACCTTCACATCTTTTTGTTAAGAATTTAAATTCTTCTAATGTATTTTGACTTATAGTAAATGGAATATCTCTTAAATTCATTTTTTCTTTAATAGAAGTGATATCTTCTTCACTTAAAGGAGTTCCATGTACTTTATTTGTTCCTTCTAACGAAGAGTATTTACCAATAGTTGTTTTTACTTCAATTAGTGTTGGCTTATCAGTGCTTGTTTTAGCCTCTTCTATTGCTTTATTAATTAAATCAAAATTTTCTCCATCTTCAACAGTTATTACATTCCATCCTTGTGAGATAAATCTCATAGATATATCTTCTGTAAATGTTTTATTTATTTCTCCATCTAAACATATATTATTAGAATCATATAAAACTATTAATCTATTTAATTTATTAGTACCAGCAAGTGATGCGGCTTCATATGAAACACCTTCCATTAAATCACCATCACCACATAATACATAAGTATAATGATCAATTATATTAGGATATCTAGTTCTAAGATTTGCTTCTGCCATCGCCATACCAACTGCAGTCGCAAAACCTTGTCCTAATGGTCCTGTAGTACAATCTACTCCAGGTGTAGTTATTTCAGGATGTCCAGGAGTTATAGAATCTATTTGTCTAAATTTTTTTAAATCTTCTAGTTCTATAGGAAATCCAGCCATATATAAAGTAGCATATAATAATGCAGAGCCATGTCCAGCACTCATTACAAATCTATCTCTATTAAAATAATTAGGATTTTCTACGTCATAATTCATGTGATGTGCATATAATGTATAAAGAATTGGGGCAGCTCCTAATACTATTCCTGGATGTCCACTATTAGCATTATGAATCATATCTATTCCTAGACATCTAATTTGATCAATTATTTTACTTTGATTAATTTCTGATATATCATTTATTTTTTGATTTATCATAGTTTATCACTCCTAACGTATCACTATTATATCATATATTATTTACTATTATATTTTATTTTTTTATATATTTCCATAACTATCATTATTATAAATCCTAGTCCAAATAGAATTAATAAATCATTATATGGAATATGAGATGTTTTTAAAAATACATTTAAGAAATCTATTTCTATTACGGCTACTCCTAATATTAGTGAACCTAATACACCTATTAAAAATATAGGATTACTATTAAATTTCATTTTAAATATACTTTTCTTTTCACTCCTACAATTAAATGCATGTATATTTTGAATTATTATCATTAATGCCATACAATATCCTCTAGCTAAAGCTACTTCCATATGAGCATAATTTAATAAGTATACCCATACTCCAAATACTATTAAACCTATAGTTAATCCAGCTATTAGTATTTCTTGTAGTAATGTTTTATCAAATAAACTTTCTTTTGGATCTCTTGGTGGTTCAGTCATTAAGTGTCGTTCTGCAGGTTCAAATGATAAAGCAATATCTTGAAGTCCATCTGTTACTACATTTAACCATAAAAGTTGAATAGCAACAAGTGGCATTGGCATATCAAAAAGAATTGAAAGTGCAAAGAATAATACTTCTGCTAAACCACATGATATTAAGAAATAAGTTATCTTTCTAATATTAGCATAAGCTACTCTACCTTCTAATACACCATTTACAATACTCTTAAAATTATCATCCATTACTATCATTTTAGAAGTTTCTCTTGCTATATCAGTACCACTACCCATAGCTATACCAATATTAGCTGATTTAAGTGCAGGAGAGTCATTTACTCCATCACCTGTAACCGCAACAAATTCTCCTTGCCTTTTTAGTGATTCTACTATTTTTAATTTTTCTAATGGAGTTACTCTTGAAAATACTTTTTTAGTTTTAACAAACTCATCAAAAGCTTTATCTCCTTTAGATAAATATTCTTCTACTTCACTTGATGTAGTTACTTCATCATAAGTATTAGTTAATTTTAAATCTTTAGCTATTTTAAATGCAGTAAGTGGATGATCTCCTGTAATCATTAATACTTTTATACCAGCACTTCTACACTCTTTAATAGCATTAACAGCTTCTTTTCTTATCGGATCAATAAACCCTACTAATCCCATAAAAGTTAGTTCTTTAATATCATCTTCACTATACTCATCTTTTTCTTTTATTTTACCATTAGCAACTGCAATTACACGATATCCATCACTTGATAAAAGAGAATTTTGTTCTTCTAATTTAGATATATTAAAATCTTTCTTTAAATTAATACTACTACATAGAGAAACAACTTTTTCAAGTGAACCTTTAACTGTACAATATACATCTTTTCCTTTTTTATAGAATACTGCAGAATACTTATTTTGTGATTCATATGGTATAGTTTCTATTATTTCTATATCATTTGTTTTTACTTTTATTTTTTCTCCTAATACTAAGAATGCTATATCAATAGAATCTCCTATTATTTCTGATTTTTCAAATTTAGCTTCATTATTTATTACTCCTAATTTAGCTATTTCTTTTGCATATTCTATTTTTTCTCCTACTACTTTACCATTAGTATTATATCCTGATCCTTCTATCATATATTCTTGACCATTAGGTAAAACTATCTTTTTTGCAGTTTGTTCATTTACTGTTAGGGTTCCTGTTTTATCACTAGCTATTACTGTACAACTACCAAGTGATTCTACAGAATATAATTTTTTGGCAACTACTTTTTTCTTAGCCATTCTGTTTGATCCTATAGTTAAAGCCATAGTTAAAGCTAAAGGTAATCCTTCAGGCATTGCAGATACTCCTAAAGCTATTACTGATACTAGTATTTCATTAAACGGTAAATGCTTGAAATATAATAATACAGCTAATAATACAGATAATATTCCTATTAAAATACTTATTTGTTTAGAAAAACGTTCTACTCTAATTGTTAATGGTGATTTTTCTTCTTTTGTATTATTAATAGTAGTAGCAATCTTACCTATTTCTGTATTTAATCCAATTCCTATTACTATTGCTTTAGCACGTCCTGTAACTACACTAGTACCACCAAATACCATATTAGTTTGTTCTGTTATAGATAATGCTTTATTAGATAATTCTCTTGCATGTTTTTCTACTGCTAAACTTTCTCCAGTTAGAATAGATTCATCTACTGTTAGGTTGTGTGCTTCTATTATACGCAAGTCAGCACTTATTTTATCTCCTGATTCTAAATATACGAAATCTCCTACTGTTAATTCTTTAGAATCTATTAATACTTGTTTACCATTTCTTTCTACTTTAACTTTTTCTGGTACTAATTTTTCTAATGCTTCTACTGTAGTATTAGCTTTATTTTCTTCTACTGTACCTATTATTAAATCTATTAATACTATAAATATAATAGCTATAGCATCAACTGTTTCACCCACTACAAAAGAAGCTATTATTGCGACTATTAATAATAGTACTATAGGATCTAATAATTCACTAAAAAAGATTTTAAATATAGAATCTTTTTTCTTTTTAGGTAAAGAATTTTCACCATATTTTTCTTGTCTTCTTTTAACTTCTTGTGAATTTAATCCTTCTTCACTAGTTCTTAATTTTTGATACAATTCTTCTACATTCATAGAATAGTATTTTTTATCTTTCATAACAACACCTACTCTATTCTTAATTATATCATAGAAAAAAATAAAAAGAAGTAGATTATTCTACTCCTTTACATATTTAGTTTACTAAGAAATTATTTGGATTAGATACTGTATCTCTAGTTAAAACTAATTGTTTTCCTCTTTCTACTTCTTCTTCTAATATTTTCCTTTCAATAGTATTTAATGTTTCGCCAACACAGTTATTTAGGATACGCATACCACTATTATGTTTACCTAATTCTTCTATTATGGCGTCAATGTATGAATCATCCATAACTAAATCTATTCCAAATTGTCTTTTATATCTAGCTTTTTTTCTAGGAAAGTTTCCTGCTTTAGCATTAACTAATGCTTTCTTTTTTGTTTCTTTATCTAAATCATTATAAGCTAATATAGTAGTTATTCTTGATATTTCTTCTAATGTAAAATATTTTTTATCAATAATCATATCTCTTATTTCTTTTGATGTACCTAATATTTTTGGTGTTTCTAGTTCTTGATTAAATCCCATAGATTTAGTTGTTTCTGATATTCTTTCAAATACTCCTGCATACATTTTAGTTATACGAGATGTATCAAAAGTAAGTTCATAACGTTGATTATCTGTTTTAAAAATACCTCCACCAGTAAAAGTTAGTAATATGTCTTTTACTGGGGCTTTTGTTTCTGATTTTGTATCTAACTTATCAAATTCATCTAAGAATACTATTCCCTTTTCAGCTTTCTTTATATCTTTACCAGCATTTTCATATAAATGTGTAAGTATATCTTCAAGGCTAGTACCTCTAATACCTTGAGGAATAAGATTAGCTGCATTACCTGTGGCATATGGTAAATTTAAATAATTAGAAGCTGATGTTACTGTTTCAGTTTTACCTGTACCTGATGGTCCTACTATAAGAATTGAATCTATTGGTTCATCACCTATTGCAGTATAATTCATATATATCTTTTGAGCTATTGTATCTAATTCATTATCATGACCATATACTCTTTCTTTTAAGTATTTTCTTAATCCATTATAAGATACACCACTTTCATCTACTGCAGGTTCTTCTTTTTTTATCATTACTTCTGGTGCTTCTTTTACATTTGATACTTCTTCTTTAACAGTTTTTTCTGTATCAATATAATGTACATGTCCATTTCTAATATATACTCTTAAAGTTTTTGAGTCATATCTATCTTCTTTAAAGTCTTTCATTTTATTTTGATAAGTTTTTATAAGTGTTTCTAATTTTTTTCTATCTTTACATTCTAATATTTCATCCATAGCTTTTTCATTTAATACAACATATGGGATAGAATCACTCATACAAAATACAGCATCACAAGATTGATCTGCGATAATTTTAAATGGAAAATTTAATTTACTTATACCTGATTTTTCTTCAGTATTAGCAAGTACTGCGATTTCTTTATTATCTTCATAAAAATAATCTACTAAGAATTTTTCTACATTTTCAATATTTTCATTATTATCTTCATCATATTGATACATAGTTTTAAGTTCTTCTACATCACAGATTTTATCTACAACATATCTTCTTTTTAAATCATCTTTGTTTTCAGCATAATTAAGTATTTCTGTATCTGTTTTAAAACCATAGTCTTCTTCATAACCTTTTACTAAGCAAATTGGAAACATTAAAAAGTTATTATTATCTAACTTAGTTACTTTATACTTAATTCCATATTTAGTTTTTTCTATTTCTTCTCTATCTGTACTCATAAAACCACCTGTTTCTATGACTTACTATTATATATAAGATTTTATTAAAAGAAAAGAAAAAAAGATTATTTTATAATCCTTTTTTTATTTGTTTAGCTATTTCACTATTTCTATAACTAATATTATCTGTAACTTCTTCTATTACTTCTAAGAATGGAGGTAATTCTATTTTTTGATTTTCACTTGATAATTCTATTTCAGCTATAGCTTTATCTTTCCAAAATGGATATATATCTATTTCAAAATATTGATTATTATATGATAAACAATATCTTGTCTTTATAATTTGTCCTTTATTAGGATCAGAATTTAATAATTCATTAATATATTCTTCTTCTGTTAATCTTTCTTCTACTTCTATTCTTTTTAGATTACTAATATTTATCTTTCTAGTCTTAGAATAAGTAAATGAACCATTACTACCACGTTGTCTTATTCTTATTTCTTCATCATCATTAGACTTTAAATATGTTTGAACTATTTGTACTTTTTCACAATTAGGAAGAGATTCTAAGTATTCTAAATTTGGTATTTCTATTAAGAATTTTCTTTCTATTTCATATGGCTCTGGTTCTCCTAATACATTACTTATTTCTTTTAATAATCTTTTCATTTTTTCTTCAAAATCTGTAGAATTATCTATTATTCTAAGATGTGGATGTCCTGTCCAACTAGCTATTAAATTATCATCTAATTTAGCTGCTTCCTCTACTGTTTCTGTTCTAGCAGTATTATCTAAGTTATAGTATTTTTTAGCTCCTTTAGCAGCAGTTACTAAATGGAATACTGCATCATATGAATCTCTTAATTTTACTTCACTTAATCTTTTAGATTTTAATAAATAATCAAAATCTCTTTTTGTCATATAAGCTTTATTATCTAGTATTCCTCTATCGCATACTATTAATATTTTATTATTAGGTAGTTTTTTAGCTCCTTCTTCAAAAAGTTTTTCTTTTTCTAATTGAAGATCAAATAAAATACTTTGAAAATCACTATTAGTTTTTGTTTCCCATGGAGTTAATCCACCTGTGATTAATTCAGTAGCAGTTTCTGGTACAAACAATACTTTATATCCTTGTTTTTGAAAGAAATTTTGTATCCAATTCATAGCCGTAGTTTTCCCAGCACATGGTCCACCAGTTAAAACTATTTTAGTAATTTTTTGTTTTTCTTTTTCTTCTTCTAAAACAATTAATTCATCTAAACTAATATCAAATATCTTAGATAACTTAGATAAATTCTCTATAGTAGGTTTACTAGTACCATTTTCCCATTTAGATACTGCTTTATCAGAAATATCTAAAAGTAATGCCAAATCCTCTTGAGTTAAATTCTTCTTTTTTCTAAGTTCATATAACTTATCACCAAACTTATAATCTCTCATATCTTTCCTCCACATCTATATAGTACTACAACTAAGTTAATAATTCTACTAAAAGTAGGTAAACTAACGGTAGAGTTTTAAAAATAAAAAAAGACTATACACAAGTATAGCCTCCATCGATTGGTAAAATAACTCCTGTAACATAACTTGCTTCATCACTTGCAAGGAAAATAGCTCCAGCATTAAGTTCTCCTTCTTTACCATATCTTCCTAGTGGTACAGTTGCTTTCATATATTGAGTAAATTCATCTGTAACTAATGTATCATGAGTTAATTCTGTATCAAAGTAACCTGGGCAAATTGCATTACAAGTAATATTGTATTTTGCAAGTTCTGCTGCTACTGCTCTTGTAAAGTTAACTACTCCACCTTTTGATGAATGATATGCTACTGTATCTAATGCAGTATTTCCAACAAGTCCATACATAGATGCAATATTAATAATTCTTCCGTAATTATTCTTCTTCATAATATTTGCAAATGCTCTTGTCATTTTAAATACACTTGTTTGATCTGTGGCAATAGTAAAATCCCATTCTTCATCAGTCATATTTAATACTCCTGCGTTTTTAGCACTACCTGCACAGTTAACTAAGATATCTACTTTACCAAAGTATTCTTCAGTTTGTTTTGCAGCATTATCAATATCTTCAGTACTAGTTACATCGCATTTAATTGGTAATACTTTTACTCCTTTTTGTTCTAATTCTACTTTTAATTTTTCTAATCTTTCAATACGTCTAGCAAGTATCACTAAGTCAGCTCCAGCTTCTGCAAAACCTTTTGCCATTTGTTTACCTAAACCACTAGATGCTCCTGTAATAACTGCTACTCTTCCTTTTAAATTAAACATATATATAATCTCCTTTATTTTATATATACATTATAACATTTATTTTATTAAAATCTTATTATTTTTTTTATCAGATGTAAAACCTTGTCCAATTTTATAATATCTATTTTTCTTATTGGTTATGTATAACACTTCATTTCCAAATTTCATAAATCCATACTCTTCAAATTTAAACGTGTAATCATTTTCTTTTAAATATTCTTTTTCTTTTCCTTTAGGGATATTTATTTCACCAAGAAAAGGATTATATCCAATAACTTTACAATTCTCATCAAGTAATTTTATATAACAAGAAAAATCTATCATCGCAAGTGTTTTTTCATTTGAACCTGTTTCTTTGTATTCAATAATGTTAAAAGCATGGAATCCTTGATTTGATTCATCATCTGACATAATACCTAGAGCTATACTTGTATCATATCCTAAAAAATTTAATATATTATTTGCGAGTAATGATTTCTCACTACACATAGCATTTCCTTTTCCTTTATAAGAACTAAATTTATGTTCATTTATTGGATCAAAAAAAGTTCCTTCTTTCGTATTAATTAATTTAAACATATCATATCTACTTAATTCTTCTATTTCATGAAAATAATTCATACTAAAATATAGGATATAACTAAACATTTCATATTCATTTTGAACATCTTTATCTCTTACATATTTACAAAAATCTAATATATAAGAATCATCATCTACATAGTAATAGCATCCTACATTACTATATGAGTTATTAAAAACTTCAGGTGTTATTCCATAAACATAACGCGTATTTTTAGGAACATATCCATCATAGATATATATAGTTCTTACAGGAGGTAGCTTACCTGGTTTTTTTATATCATAAATTTCAGGATTATATCCTATATCATAACCAATAACATCTATATTTTCATTTACTTTTTTTGATTTTCTTTCTAGTTGGTTTATTCTAATTTTTACTACTCTTTCCAATTCTTCATCAGAAAGAATTTTAATTTCATTGTAGAATTTCATAATATCACCGTTTTCTTTGACTTATTATTATAACTAAAAATGTTTTAAAAAAAAAGAAAATATTAATTTATTTTCTGATATTCTTTTAAATGTTCTAAATATTTTTTATAATCTCTTTTTTTATAAACATAAACATTACTTTTTACATACTCTCCATCTTTTAGAAATGTATCTTCTTTTAATTTACTAAAATGATTTTTTTCTATAAGTTTAATACATTTATCATTAGATTCTATTGCTTCCATAGTAATACTAGTAGCATTATATTCATTAAACAAAGTATTTATTGTTTGTTTTAAAACAATATTTCCTATACCTAAAGATTGATATTCTTCTCTTATACAAATAGTTATAGTATACTTAGTACTATCTTTATTATTTGTATAAGCAAATCCTAGGTAACCAATTAACTTATTTTTAATATAAATAGCTAGATTAATATAATCTTTTGATACACTATAAAAATCATAATCACCAAAACAATCTTTTGTAGTATCAAAAGATATTATTTTATCCATTGTTTTTTTATCTTTTTCATTATTTAAATCTAGTTCTTTATATCTTATTTCCATAATACCTCTTAATATGGTGCCGATTAAAGGACTTGAACCTTTGACCTTTTCATTACGAATGAACTGCTCTACCAACTGAGCTAAATCGGCATATATGGAAATTATAACATATAAAAACTACTATTATCTAGTAGTTTTACATATTATCTTCTTCAGTTTTTTTAATTTTTTCTTTTATTATAGTATTCATATTTTCTAATTCTTCTGTTGGTATTTCTATTTGATTATCTTTTAATTCTCTATACTCTACTTTTTTATTTATTCCTAATTTTTCTAATTCTAAATTGTATTCATCAATTAATCCATTTATATCGTATCCTACTATTATAGTAGCATTTTCTAATGTATATTCTATCGCATCAATTACATTAGATTCTATATCAAATTCATATACTTTTTGAGATAATTCTCTATATTCTTTTAATTCTTCTGATTCATTTATAAAATCAATTAATAGTTTTTTTGATTTACTATACTCTATTAAATTATGAAGTTTAATTAAGAATAAATTTAAATCAATTAATGCATTATCGTTTTGATGAACGATATAATGTTCTATCGCTTCATTAACAAGTGAATCTGTATAATCTATATTACTATTTTTAAATCTTTTATACATACTTCTCATTTTATTTCCAGAGTATAGTCCAATATTTTCTATTCTTATATTTGGGATTATAAATTTTATAGGTGCTAATAATTTATTTATCATATCATAAGCAGATTCAAATTTTCGACTTATTCTATCTATTTCGTCTTTATCAGTCCACATTTCTTTCATATAGTCACCCCTTTAATTGGGACATATTATAACATACTTTATTATTTTTTTCAATGACAAAAGATTATCATTTGCTTTTTTATAAAAATATAATATAATGTACAACTGAAATAGATTATAAAGATATGGAATCTCAATATCCAGATGCCAATTATTATGGTGAAATAATAGAAGATGAAGAAGATAGTTCTTTATATGATACTATTACTGTTATTGATGCAGACACAGAACAATTTGAAAGAGTATTAAGTGAATCTAATAATATAGAAGACTGGTATTGTGAATATATCAGTGAAGATAATTCTAGTAATGTTAAAGTATATAAAATTAAGTATAAATAAATAGTAGAGGTTTAATCCTCTACTATTTTACATTTAGTTCCAACTTTTTTAGCTAAAGCAAGCCAATTTGCTACTTTAGCTTTTTTATTTTCAAATACACTAGATGTTTTTCCTTCTATTGCTGATAATTTATCTACATCTAATTTATCATAGTTAATTAACATATTAATAGCTACTGAATTATCTGTTCTTGTAACAGTAATATCATAATATTCTAATCCTACGTAATGACTTTTAATACTTCTATATGCATTTTCATATGTATTTAAAACTTCTTCATTATCAGATGTTACTTTTTCTTCTGATTTAACAACATTTAAAATATCTCCAGTATAATATATATCATAATTAAGATCTGCTTCCCCATCAGTAACTGCTCCTTGTCTTGTACAATGTTTATGTTCCATACTAGATGTGTTTACTTCTTTTCCGTTACTTATAACTTTATTACTAGTCTTTTCTTTTTCACAACCTGTAATTATTAATATAGATAAAATTAAAACTATAATACTAATTTTCTTCATTTGAATTCTCCAATTCTTTCATTATTTTTCTTTGATTTTTTAAAATCATTTCCATTTTATCATGTAATTCTTCTAATATTATTTCACTTTTTAAATCTGTACGATAATCATTTTGGTTTCTTAAACTATCTTTAGCAGCTTGACGATTTTGACTCATCATAATGATAGGTGCTTGTAGTGCTGCAATACAAGATAATACTAAATTAAGTAATATAAATGGATATGGATCTATTTCACTACCCTCAGTTAATACTATTCCATTTATTATTACCCATGCAACTAAAAAGAAACTAAATCCTAAAACAAATCCCCATGAACCAGCTATTTCTGATACTTTATCAGCTGCTTTATCACCAAAAGTCATTTTTGCTTCTTCCTGTTTATCTACATCTATACTAATTGGTTGATCTATAAGAAGATCAATTAATTCATCTTCATCAGCTTCATCTAATGAACTATTTTTTAGTAACATTTGTACTATTTCTTTTTTTGTTTTTTTCTTTTCCATATTATCACCATATTAATTATAACATAAAAAGAAGTTTAAATAAACTTCTTAATTTCTGTGAATACTTCTGTTTCTAATTCTTTATCCATGTCTTTTAAGAATCCATGTGATGAGAAAGGTATTTCTACATATTTATATTCTTTATTTTTATCACTAAATTCTTTAATTTCATCTTTTAATGAATCTACTTTTCCTACTAATATTAAAGTAGATGGAATATTACTAGTACTTTGATTTATTGGATATAATAAATCATCTTTTAAATCTTTTTTACACGCAATAAATTCAAAATACTTATTAATATTATCTATTAAATTAATATTAAAATCTGTATTAGTTTTAATTGATTCATAATTAGAATGATTATTAGTTACTACTGGATAAAATAATACTTCTTTTACAATATTAATTTCATTATCATTTAAATAATTAATACCTGAGATTATATTAGCTCCAGTAGAATCTCCCATTAAACATATATTTTCACTTTCTATAGTATTTCTATTTAGTTCTCTATATAAATATTTAACTGTATTATATATATCATTATACATTTCTTTATATTTATGTTTATCTTCATTATATTCAATAGCTATTACTAATCTATCAGTCTTAGAAGCTATTTTTTTACATATATCACTGTATTTTTCAACACAATCAGTAACAATACCATTACCATGAATATATATAATAGCTTTATCTAAGTTAGATACTTTCTTAGGATAAAATATTCTTACTGGTAGAATTTCTTCATCTATTATTATTTTATAATTACTAATATTCTTTTTAGATATAGTTGGATGTAGTATTTCTGTTACTGTTCTAAAAAGTTTATAAATAATTTCATTATCGAATTCATTTTGTACCATATTATCACCATAATTATCATAACAAAAAAAAAGAAACTTATAAATAACAAGCTTCTTCAGTTTACATTATTAGTCATTATTTTTTTAAATTTTCTTTTACTAGTTTTTTTATTTCTTTATCTAGTTTTTTATTTGACTTTTCTAAGTCCTCATCTACTTTAAATGGTTTACCTATATTAATAGTTAAATCTTTACTTCTAAACTTATAAGTACCTGTAATTGCATATGGTACTATTAATGCATTAGTTTTAGAAGCCATTGATACAGTACCAAATTTTAATGGTAATAAGTAATTATCTATATACTCTTCTTTGTCTTTTAAATAATTATCTATATCAAATATATTATTAATAAATTCTTCTTTAGGTATTTTATTATTATCTTTTAATTCTTCTAAATAATTTATTAATGATAATTTATTTTTCTTAATCTTTTTAGAAAACTCTTTTATAGTCATTTTATCTTTAAAATATTTATTATATAAATTATTTATTTTTTCTTCTTTTAAGCTGTTTCTAGTACCTTCTGGGAATATTCCTAGTGCTTTAGATTCTTTTAATACTTGGATAGCTTTAGATTTAGCATTTTCATCTTTTGTAGTTCTATCTACTGGAATACACCCAACAGTTTCAAAGAACCATTTAAATTTTCCTTCTTTATATTTTTTATCAAAGTATTCTTTTTTTGCCATATAATGAATTGGTCTTTTAGTAGATATTATCATATTGCATTGATCCATTATATGAATGTGATTACCAGCTAAAATGATTGGCCCTTTACCAGGAATGTTTTCACTACCTTTAATTTTTGGATTGTACCAAAATTTATATATAGGAGATAGAATTGCTTTAAGTATTTTATATCCTGTCATTTTATCTTTCATGTTTATTCGCCTCTATTTTATTACTTACTAATTTCATTAATTTTTCATTTTCTTTTGTTAAATCATCTAATATTTTTATTGGTTCTAAAAACTCTATTTGAACACTTTTACCAAATATTTTATATTTACCAGTAATTATAAAAGGTACTAGTTTTGTATTAGTATCATGAGATGCTTTTACTGCACCTATTTTAAAATTCATTATAGTTTTATCAGTTCTATTAATTGTACCTTCTGGAAATATTCCTACACATAAATTATTATTTAAATAATCAACAGCTCCAGATAAAGCATTATGATCATGTATTTTTCTATTTACTGAAATACATCCCATACCTTTAGCTATAAATTTAGTTATTCCATGAAATAATTCTTCTTTAGCTAAGAAATGTATTTGTCTTTTTTGTACTCCTACAAGCATTACTGGATCTAACCATTTAGTATGATTACCTGCGAGTAATACCCTACCAGTATTAGGTATATTTTCAAGTCCTTTAACTTTAGGATGAAAGAATACTTTTATAAAAAATACTACTAATGGTCTTACTACTTTGTAAAATATTGTATCTTTTGGTTTCATCTTATCACCTAATTAATTATATCATAAAAAAAGAATATAATTAGTATATTCTTTTGTCTAGTCTTATTTATTCATCAAGATATTATAAATTTCTTTTGTTAAAGCTAAATAATATCCATATTCTTGGATATGTTCCCAGTTTTTTAAACTACATTTAAATCCATAAGAATAATCTGGCATTCTTGATTTATCTTTAAATATTAAATTTCTTAGTGAAGTCCCATCATATACTTCTGCTTGGTTTTGAACATCTATTTCTGGAGCTTGAAGAATAAGTTCTGTTATTTTCATAGCTAAGTTTTCTTTTAATCTTTCTCCTTCATTATAGATTTGAACTGTACCATTATTTAATGTAATTCTCATATAATGAAAATATGGATGATTTACTCTTATTTCTAATGTAAAACTATACATATAAGTATAATGTTTAGGATTATAACTTACTTGCGTTCCATTTTCAGTCTTTTTTTCTTCTCTTTTTGATTCATGTACATCTATATCAATACTTTCAATTTGTGAGAATTCTATAATATCAGGATTTTTATCAATGATATCATTGACACCTGTAACTTTTTTAGGTCCTTTAAATAATCCTTCACTTGTATCATCTACAGCTATGAATCTTTTGTTTTTTTCATCAATTAAGATACATCCAAAATCTCCAAATATTCTTGTTGGTTCAAATGATTTTAAGTTTTCTTGATTTTGTTTTCTATACTCTATTTGTTTCTTTATATCATCTACAGTTGATTCTTTATAATCGATAAACCATGGAGAAAGTAATTTTTTACATTCCTTACAAATATTTCCATCTTTTACTTTAGTACCACCTAAAATACCAGTTTTACCATCACATATAGCACAATCTTTTTTTCCAAATAATCCCATAAGACACCTTCCTTTAATAAATTATAGCAAACTATTTATTTTCTTTAAACATTTTCCTTCTATAATTATTATCTTCTTTAGCGTTAAATCCATCAGGTAAATATTCTTTAGGTATTTCATTCTCATAATCTATACTCATAGTATAATCAGTAAATATTATTTCTACATATATTATTTTACTTTTACCATCAGTTAATGCATATACAAATCCATAATACTTATCTGAATCCATAGATAATAATTTATAATTACTAAAACCAGTTGCTTCATAATAATTATATTTTTCTATACCAAGTTTTTTTAATCTTTCTATTTCTTTTTGATAAGATTTTTCATCATAATCTACTACTAAATAAGATAGATATTGATCATCTATAAAACTTTCATTAATCATTTTAAAATCTAATACATTTAATTTTTTTATACTTTTTGGAAATATTTCTTCTGACATACTCCATTTATTCTTATATACTCCTTTTGCTTTTGAACCAATAACATTATTATATTCAGTTTTATTTGTAGTTATATGTAGTCTATTATCAAATCCTATAGTTAAATAAAAAATTGTTCCTACTACTAGAATAATGTTTATTGATATTATTACTCCTACTATTATGATTGACCTTAATCTATCTCTTTGTTTTTTCATTTTATAATATTCTTTTAGAATCAAATCTATATCATTATTATTTTTTTCTTCTTTTGATAATCTTTCTCCATTTATAAATTCATTTATATCTATATCTAAAATATTACATAAATCTTTTAATATAGAATAATCAGGCATGTTTTTTCCATTTTCCCATCTGCTTACAGTTCTATTTGTAATATTTAATTTTTCTGCTAATTCACTTTGAGTTATATTCTTTTCTTTCCTACAATTAGAAATAAATTTACCTATTTTTTCTTGATTCATATAATTTCTCCTTTCAAAGTAAATTATATAATTATATTAATTATTTGTAGACGACATAAAATGAGAATCTCTATATTTTTATTTTAACATAAAAAAGACTTAAAAAAAGTCTTTTAATTATTCTGTAGCTACTACTGGTTGTTTCTTTTTTCCTTTAGATACAAGTACAACTATTAATACTATTACTCCTACTAGTAATACTACTCCTAGTGCTATACAGATATAAATTGTAGTCATATTATATAATTCAAATTCAAAATCAATACTTTGTGCTCCTGATGTAGTTAAATTCCATTTTAAATCTTTTCCATCATTAGTTACTTCAGTAGCATTATTACTTAATGCTTTATATGGTAATTTAACATTAATTGACATATCCATACCAGACATCATACTACTATAATCATAATTATCAGTATCTAAATCTAAATCACTATCATCAGTATCTAAATCTAAATCTAAATCATCATCTTTACTATCAATTAATAAGTCATCGTCATCATCATCAATTTCTTCTCTAAATTGACTATTAGAATTACCATTACTCATTTTACTATCAGATGAATCAAATTTTAAGTTTGCAGTATATTTATTTTTAAATAAACCTTTTTTAACTTTAAATACTTTTTGATCACCTTTTTTAGTAATTGCAGATAAACTATATTCTTTAGCATCACTTGAACTTATATAATCAATATTTTTAATTTCTTTTGAAATAGTAAATCCTTTCATGTTATCTTTATCATATTTTTCTACTTTGAAACCTTTATCTTTGATTTCTTTTAATTCTTTTTCATCGAATACATCTTTACCTTGTAGTAGACTTGAATTCATTGCATAGATCATTTCGAAATTCATGGATTTATCTTTTCTGATTTCCATATTAACATTGTATTTAACACAACCAGTTAATAGTAATGTTACTACTAACAATACGACTACATTTCTTAGTTTTTTCATAAACACACTCCTTTATTTTTATTAATTTAATTATAGCATAAAAAAATAGTCTGTCGACTATTTTTTAATATTATATGAAAGTATACCACTAATTAGTAGACAAGGTATATCTACAAGTAATGTTTTAAATGATATATCTCTTAATACTGAATCATCCCATGGTCCTCTATATAACCAATTAAAATACATATTCATAAAGAATAAAACTATAAATATTACACTACATACTATAGTAACAATATTTAATAATTTTATAGTTATATCTACTTTCTTTTTTAAATTAATAAAATTTTCTTCTGCTTTAATCATATAATCATTCTCCTTTATCTTTTCTCCAGATAATAACTCATTAACATTAATATCTAATTCATTACATAAATCTTTTAATAAAGAATAATCAGGCATTGTATTACCATTTTCCCATCTACTTATTGATTTTGATGTTACATTTAATTTTTCTGCTAATTGTTCTTGAGTAAGATTTTTATTCTTTCTAGATTTCATAATAAACTTACCTATTTTCTTTTGATCCATATTATCCTTCCTTTCATGAGTTAATTATATGATTTATATATTAATTTTTACAGGACAGAAACTGAGAGTTACATAGTTTTATCAGATAAATTTAAAAGTTCACTCCAACTACCACTATCTAATATATAACTATTATCTAATTGTTTTAATTTATTACTTGTATAATTTAAAAATTCATCTTTATTCTTACTATTTGATAATCCATATTCTATAGAACCTTTAATAATTTTTTTAATAACTTCTTCATTTGTTTCTTTTGAACTTAAATTTATTATATCTTCTCTTGTAATAGTATTTTGTTTTGATTCTAAGTCATTATAAAAATCAATTAATTCTTTTGTATCATGTGAAAAATATGCTTTTAATAATAAATCATTATCATATGATAATAATTCTGAGGCAACTACAAAAGGAGCATAATTTCCTGTATATTTATTATCTATTTTTGTCGCAAGCATTTCTGTAATACCTTCATTAAGTCCTTCGGCAGATATTTTTTGATAATAATTAGAGTCATCTAAATTTTTATCATAATAATCTATTTTAGTTCCTGTTTTAGTATATGTTATACCTAATTCATCTAAATAATTATCTTTTTTGCTTGATAGAACGTGTAGATATTCATGAATAAATTGATGTGTATTAAAATTTGGTCTTAATACAATTCCTGGAGTAATAGATAGTTTTTCTTTATCTACTGATATTATCATATTAGTTTTAAAAGCTCCACTACTATCTCTCATAGGAAGAGTCTTTATATTACCATTATGCATACGTATACTATATTCACTATCATTTGATATTTGAATTAAAGCATCATCTATATCAACATCTTTTAAGACATCTTCACCTAAATTTAATTTTATATATGTATTTATACTATTAATTGTATTATTTAAATTATCTAAATTATTTTCTATTTCATTAAAACTATTATCTATTAATTTCATATTATCTCACCTATTTATTAAAATGGCTTTTTACCATCTAACCAACCTTGTTGTTTCCAGTAGTTAGAATCTGTTTTATTCCAACCATTTTTTTGAGTCATACCAAATATTTTAAAGAAGAATTTTGTTTTAAATACTACTTTTACATTGTTTAGCTTTTTCTTAATAGTATTAGCCTTTTTAGTAACTTGTTTTTTAATTTTATCTTTATCTTTATAATCTATGTAGTTACCACCCATTTTCATAGTAGTTACTCCATAATTATATGTTTTAGGTACTCCTAAATAGAATAAATTACTTTTTAAAAGTTTTGTAGTTTGTTTTACTCCACTACCTCCTGCAGTAGTTATAATTAAACCTATTTTATTAAACATAGATGCTTTAGGTCTATGTACTAACCACATATAAGCTAAATGATCTAGTAATGCTTTCATACTAGCAGAACATGATCCTACAAATACTGGTGTTGCGAGTATTATTAAATCTGCTTTTTCTATTCTTTCTACAATACTTTTAACTTCTTTATAATGAGGACATTTATCTTCTCCATTTAAAATACAATTAGCACATCCTCCACAAAAATATTTAAAATCATTTGGAAGAACTATTTCATCAAATGTATTATTTTTATCTTTAAATTCATCTAAAAACAAATCTACTATTGCTCTTGTATTACCTTTATGAGGTGTTCCTATTATTGTTAAAATATTCATATTACTTCTCCTTTAAATCACATATCATTATGTATTCTTCTTCATTTTCATCTATTATTTTAAAGCCTACTTTTTTATACATATTAACTGCATAATTTTTCTTTTGAACTGCGAGTGATGTTTTTTGATAACCTTTTTCTTTTAAAAGTTTTTTCATTTCATTCATTAATTTAGTTCCTATACCTTTAGATCTATATTCTTCATATAATGAGATTGCGAGTGATGGAGTATTATTATCTATATGACCATAATCATTCATTATTCTACTCCAACAGGCACCTATTATTTTATTATTATCTAAAGCTACTAAACAGTTATCATCTTTCATACCAAAGTTTTTTATATATACTTGAAGTTCTTTATTTTTAATGATATTTCTAGGTGGTTTTTCTATTCCTTCAGGTATAAATATTGCTTCATATAGGAAGTCTTCTAATACTTGATATTCATTTTCTTTTATTTTTCTTATTACTATATTCATATCATCACTTCCATAAGTATTATAACATAAAAAAAGAAGATATTAATCTTCTTTAGTCATTACTTTTTTAGACCATGTTCTCTTACCACATTTAGGGCATTTTAGATATCTTGTTGTAGACATATGTGGTGC
>CACZQV010000059.1 GCA_902783435.1 uncultured Erysipelotrichaceae bacterium
ATGAATATGGTTGATGGTGTACTTTTAGTAGTAGATGCTTATGAAGGAGCTATGCCACAAACTAGATTCGTTTTAAAGAAAGCTTTTCAAGCAGGTGTTAAACCAATAGTTGTAATCAATAAGGTTGATAAACCAAGTGCTAGATGTAAAGCTGTTGTAGATGAAGTATTAGACTTATTTATTGAATTAGGTGCAGATGATGATCAATTAGACTTTGATGTAATTTATGCATCAGCAATTAATGGTACTTGTTCTCTAAGTGATGATATTTCAACTCAAACAGAAGGATTTGAAGAAATCTTAGATAAAATACTAGAAGTAATTCCAGCTCCAAAAGGAGATGCTAATGCTCCATTACAATTCCAACCAGCATTACTTGACTATAATGAATTCGTTGGACGTATCGGAATTGGTAGAGTTCATAATGGTAAAATTAAAACAGGTGAAATGGTTACTTGTTGTAGATTAGATGGTTCAACTAAACAATTTAGAATTCAAAAATTATTTGGTTATTATGGATATAATAGAGTAGAAATACAAGAAGCAGAAGCTGGAGATATTATTGCTATCGCAGGTCTTGCAGATATATCAGTAGGTGAAACAGTATGTGATAATAATAATATTCTACCTTTACCAACTCTACATATTGATGAACCAACACTTCAAATGACTTTCGGAACTAACTCATCTCCAATGGTAGGAAGAGATGGTAAGATAGTTACTGCAAGAAAAATAGAAGAAAGACTTAATAGAGAAACTCAAAGAGATGTATCCTTAAAAGTAGAACCAGCTACTAATGAATCATTCTTAGTAAGTGGACGTGGAGAACTTCACTTAGGTATTTTAATTGAAAATATGAGACGTGAAGGATTTGAACTTGAAGTATCAAAACCAACAGTAATTATTAAAGAAGAAAATGGTGTTAAATATGAACCGTATGAAGAATTACAAATAGAAGTTCCAGAAGATTCAGTAGGACCAGTTATAGAACAATTAGGTATGCGTGGTGGAAAAATGGATAATATGACTAACTTTGAAAATCAAGTTAGATTACTATATACAATTCCGTCAAGGGGATTAATTGGTTTCTCAACTGACTTTATGACATTAACTAAAGGTTATGGTATTATGAACCATACATTTAAAGAATATATGCCACTTGAAAGCGTAGATATTGGAGAAAGAAAACTAGGTGTTTTAGTTTCAATGGAAAATGGTAATGCTACTGCATACTCAATTGGTAACTTAGAAGATCGTGGTATCATGTTTATTGAACCAGGTGAAGAAGTATACGAAGGTATGATAGTAGGTGAATGTAATAGAGATAATGATCTAGCAGTAAACGTAGTTAAAGGTAAACAATTAACTAATACACGTGCTGCAGGAAGTGATCATACAGTAGTATTAAAAAGACCAAGACCAATATCACTTGAATATGCCTTAGATTATATTAATTCAGATGAATTAGTAGAAGTAACTCCTAATCACATAAGATTAAGAAAGAAAATACTAAATACTGAAGAACGTAAGAAATTTGATGCAAGACAAAAGAATAATTAAAAAAATTCCAATTTTTATTGGAGTTTTTTTTTATCTTTGCTATAATGTTATTAGGGTAGAGGTGAATGAAAGTGAACCAAAATAATCAAAATATAAGACAAATAACACCAGAAGAAATAGCACAAGCTGAAGGACTTCCAAAACCATTAACTGGAGAAGAACTTCAAAAGACTCAAGTATTAAATTTAAATGAATTAGAAAATACAATTAGATTTGAAAAAATAACTAGTAAAAAACCAGCTATTATTGTAGCTGCTTTAGGTATATTTTTATTAATATTTGGAGCTACTTTTCAAATAGCTACTTCATTAAGTTCTAATAAAAATCAAGTACAAAAAAGAAAAGTGGATAAAACTCCACAAGTTGTAGAAACATCTTTATCTTGTGTAAAAACAACTTTAAACAATCCAGATGGAACAGATACAGTATATAATGTAGATTATTACTTTGAAAATGATAAATTATCAAGTGAAATAAGAGAATATAAATATACCGCAATAGCTAATAATCCAAATGGAGAACCTACAGTAAAATCAAAACTTGATACATATCAAAAACTATTATTATCATCAAATGGTTACCAAGTAAATACAAATGCAAATGATTCTAAAGAAATTAAAGTAGTAGTTCAAATAGATTATCATTCATTAGATTTAACTACAATACCACAAGCTAATCAAAATGATTCTTTAACAAAAGTAACATATAAAAGAAATATAGATTCAAATACAATAAAAAATGATATGTTAACTCAAGGATTTACTTGTGAATAAAAAAACAAAATAAAAAAAGCTGCGATTAAGCAGCTTTTTCATTTTTCTTTAAAGTTCTAATTTCTTTAGCAGAAAGTCTAACTTTAGTTCCATCTTCAAGTCTATATACTTGTAAATTAACATTTTGTCTTGTTTTAGTTGCGTTTAACGCATGACTTCTTATATTTTTAACATTACCATTTCTATTTGATATATTAACTGCCATTGTTATTTCCTCCTTTAAAATTACCTAATTACTCACTTGCTTTATAACTTTATCATAAAATCGTTTAAAAGTCAAATAAAATTAATCGTTTTGATTATCAAAAAGTATGATAAAATAAAAGAAAAAGGAGGTATTAGTATGATAATTCCAATCTACAATAAAAGTAATTATACATTGTTATCATCTCTACTAAAAATAGATGATATTATTTCATATGCTAAAAAGAATAATCTACCTAGTATTTCCTTAACTGATAGTAATATGTTTGGAACTATGGAATTTATCCATAAATGTCAAAAACAAGATATAAAACCAGTAATAGGATTAGAAGTAAACTTAGAAGATTTTACTATAGTAATATACGCAAAAAATTATGAAGGATATAAATCATTAATAAAATTATCTACTATACAAAGTGAAAGAGTAGTAGATATAGAAGATTTAAAAAAATATAATAAAGAAGTAATAGTAGTGTTACCATTTACATACAAAGATAAATTTAATCTATTAGGAGATATCTATATAGATTTATATCTAGGATTTAATTCTCAATTAGAAGAAAAAGAATCTCTAATAATAACTAAAAATATAGTGTTCTTTAGAGAAAGTCTATATTTAAATAAAAACGATGAAGAATACTTAAATTATTTATATCGTATAAGAGATGGTAAAACCATAACTGATGAAGTAGAGTATGATACTAAAAATCATGAATTAGATACTACAGATATAAACCATATAGATAATAATATAAAAATATTAGAAGAATGTAATTTAATTTTCCCAGAAACAGAAAACTTATTACCTATATATGAGTGTTCTGATCCTAAAAAATATTTATTAGAACTATCTAAAAAAGGTCTATCAAAAAGACTAAATAATGAAGTAACTAATGAATATAAAGAAAGATTAATGTATGAATTAAATATTATTAATGATATGGGATTTCCAAATTATTTCTTAGTTGTTTATGACTTTATAAAATACGCTAAGAAAAATAAAATATTAGTAGGTCCTGGTAGAGGTAGTGCCGCAGGGTCTCTTGTCGCATACTCTTTAGGTATAACTGATATTGATCCATTAAAATATGATTTATTATTTGAAAGATTCTTAAATCCAGAGAGAAAAACAATGCCTGATATTGATGTAGACTTTCCAGATAATAAAAGAGATGAAGTAATAGCTTATGTCAAATCCAAGTATGGAGAAAAAAGAGTAAGTGGAATAATAGCTTTTGGTACACTTGCTGCTAAACAAGTAATAAGAGATGTATCACGTGTACTTAATATTCCAACTTATAAAATAGATTCTCTAACTAAATATATTAATTCTTATTCAAGAGAGTCTTTAGAAGATATTTATAAAAAGAATAATTATTTTAAAGCAAAAATAGATAGTGATACATTACTTCAAAATATGTTTAATATAGCTAAAAAATTAGAAGGATTCCCAAGACATATTACCCAACATGCCGCAGGTATTGTTATGTCAAAAGTTGATTTAGATGAAGTAGTACCATTAACTAAATCAGATGGATTATATCTAACTAGTTTTGATAAAGATTATCTAGAAGAATTAGGCCTATTAAAAATGGACTTCTTAGCTTTAAAAAATCTAACTATAATAGATAATATTATTAATGATATTAAAACAATTTATAATGAAGAAGTAGATTTTAATAAAATACCTTTAGATGATAAAGAAGCATTAAAGATATTTACTGAGGCTAACACCGGTGGAATCTTTCAGTTCGAGTCCTCTGGTATGAGAAATTTCTTAAGAAGATTAAAAGCTAATTCTTTTGATGACATAGTTGCGGCAATTGCTCTATATCGTCCAGGTGCAGCCGTAAATATAGATTCTTATATTAAAAGAAAACATAAAGAAGAAGAAATAACTTACTTAGATCCATCATTAGAAAAAATAACTAAAAGTACTTATGGTTTCTTAATCTATCAGGAACAAATTATGCAACTTGCTTCCCATTATGCAGGATATACTTTAGGTGAAGCAGATATCTTACGTAGAGCTATGTCTAAAAAGAAATTAGAATTATTAAAAAGTGAAGAAGATAAATTTATAAAGAAAAGTATGGAAAATGGTCATAGTATGGATGACGCTAAAAAACTATTTGCTTTAGTACTTAACTTCGCAGGTTATGGATTTAATAAATCCCATTCTGTAGTATACTCAGTAGTTGCCTATAAAATGGCTTATTTAAAAGCTCATTATAAAACTATATTTTTCTCTAACTTATTAACTAACGTAATAGGTAGTGTAACTAAAACAAGTGAATATATTATGGAAGCTAAATCTAATGATATAGAAGTATTAAAACCAACTATTAATGATAGTTCATCTAAGTATATTGTTAAAGATAATAAAATAATTTATCCAATCTCTAATATCAAAGGAATAGGAGTAGTAGTATCAGAAGAAATAGAAAAGGCTAAAAGTGATGGACCATTTAAAGATATTTATGATTGCTTTAGTAGATTATATATATCTGGAGTTGGTAAAAAGACTTTAGAAGATTTAATAATGGCAGATGTCTTTAAAGAATTTAATTTTAATCGTGCTACTTTAATATATAATCTAGATAGTTTATTTAACTATGCAGAATTAACTAAAGACCTAGATCCTGATTTAGTAATGCAACCTGAAATAGAATATCAAAAAGATTATTCTAATGAAATATTATTAGAAAAAGAAAAAGAATTATTTGGATTTTATATGTCAAGCCATCCAACTACATTCTATAAAAAAGATAATCCATACTGTATATTATTAAATGAAATAGATAATAACTTTAATAAAACAGTAGATGTTTTAATCTTAATAGAAAAAATAAAAGTAATAAATACTAAAAAAGGAGATAAAATGGCTTTTATTACTGGTAGTGATGAAACTGGTACTAAAGAATTTACTATTTTTCCTAAAGTATTTGAATCATTCCAAGAATTATCTAAAGGAGATTTAATTAAGATTAGAGGTCATGTAGAAAAAAGATTAGATGAAATACAAGTAATAGTAGAAAAAATAAAATACCTAAAAGGAGAAGAAAATGAATAAGAAACAAGATATTTATAAAATAACAGCTATAGTTTTAATGTTAGATCAATTTATTAAAATAATAATAAATCATAATATGAAACTAAATACACATATAGATATAATTCCTAATTTCTTTAGTATTTTCTATGTAAGAAATACAGGCGCAGCATTTTCTATATTAGAAGATAATACTATATTTTTAGTAATAATAAGCGCAGTCTTCGTCGTTCTAATTGATAGATATATAAAGAAAGAAGAAAAATTTTCCAAACTAGGTGTCATATCACTAGGTATGATTATGGGAGGTATATTTGGTAATCTAATAGATAGAATTATCCATCACTCAGTAATTGACTATTTATCATTTACTGTGTTAGAATATAACTTCCCAATATTCAACTTGGCTGATATAGGAATAACAGTAGGGGTAGCACTATATATATTAAGTTTGATACTAGAAAGGAATACACAAGATGACGATACAAAAAATATTCGAGGAATTAATAACAGAAGCAAGCATAGGTAAAGTAATAATAGAAGATGAATCTTGGCCAATTGCTTTTAATACAGAAATAGTAGAAAAAAATAAAACATATAAAACAGAAAATAACTTTTCTACTTTAATAATAAAAAATGAAAAAGAGTTTTTTAAACTATTAAGAAAATATTTAAAAATAGAATTAAAAAAGAATAGAAAAACACCAAATTTCTATAAAGACATTAATAGAAATAAAATTAAATGGTTAATGTCATATTTATTTGTAAATGCATCTTCTTCTGATTTTTCAAATCCTAATGAATATATAAGAAGAGAAATATCTTTCTTAGAAGATAAAACACTTAATTTTTTAGATGAAAGTTTTGAAGTAGATTTAGATAATATATTAAACTCTAAATTAATAATTAAAAGAGAAGTATCCCCAACTACAATGGAAACACCTAATAAAATAACTTTATCTTTAGTAAAAAGAATAAATGATGAAGAATTAGTTTATAGACTACCTAGTATTTATTATGGTATAGATAACGATACATGCTATATTTATAGTATATTATCTCCTAAATCTAAAAAAGATAGTAGTGAATTAGAAAATAAATATGATAAAAAGATAAATAGACTTCTTTATAAATTAAATAGTGGAATAAAAGAAACAAAAGAATACTTTGATTATAAAGAAGGAATAAGTACATACTATCCTGAAGGTAATATAACAGATGTAACTCATTCATTTGTACTTTCTTTAAGTATTTTCCTAGGAATTTTAAAAAGTAAAAATATAACTAAAGTAAAAGCAGTACCATATCTACCAGTAAGATATGATTCAAGATATATTACTGCAAAAGAAAAAGAAGACAAAGAAAAACAATTAGAATTACTTGAAAGAAATAATGAAATACAAAATAATATCACAAATAAATTTATAAGGACATTCTTACGTTTATCATCACAAGATAAATCAATTTCTATAGAATCATATCCATATGAAGTAGATGATTATTTAACTATAAGATTAAATAAACAAAATAATGTTTCTAATGAATTACTAAGTGATGTTAAAATAAAATTAAAAGAAAGGATCTAATATATGAGTATAGATGTATTTAAAAAGTATTATAAAGAAGAAAAAACTAAGTTAGAAGAAAAAATTAATAGTTTTAATAATAACTTAGTAAAAGAAAATAATTTATTTTTAAAAGAAAATTTAGAGTATTTTAAAAACTTAAATACTAATGGAAAACTAGTAAGAGGTACATTAGTAAATTTAGGATATAATTTATTAAAAGATGATGATTATAGTTATGATTTAGCCCTAGCTTATGAAATATTTCAGACAGCTATTTTAGTTCATGATGATATTATTGATAATGATAATAAGAGAAGAGGAGTAGATACTATTCATTATATTAATGATGAAAAGTATAAGAAATACTCAAATGAGTCTAAACACTTAGGAGATAGTATTGCCATATGTATGGGAGATTATGGATTATATAAAGCTAATCAAATAATATCTAAATCATATGAAAAAGATCCTAATTTAGGTAAAGTATTAAATTATTTTAATAATACTGTTTTAAATACAATAAAAGGAGAATTATTAGATGTAGTTCTTCCATTTGAAAGTAAATATATAGGAATAGATAATAAAGTATTAGAAGATACTATTATGAATATCTATAGATTAAAAACTTCTCATTATACAATAATAGGTCCAATGTCAGTAGGATTAATACTAGGAAATGCAAAAGACTCTTACATAGATGATATTGCTTTATTTGGAGAAAAAGTAGGAATAGCTTTTCAAATACAAGATGATATTTTAGGAATATATTCAGACGAAATGGGTAAAGTCATCGGATCTGACATTAAAGAATTTAAACAAACTATACTTTATTCACATATAATGACAACAGAGTATAAAGATGAATTATTAAAGTATTATGGAAAAGAAAATACAACTAAAGAAGTAAGAGAATTATTTAAAAAGAGTAAATCATATGATTATGCACTTAATTTAATGAATAAACTATATGATGAATCACTAAGTATATTAGATAATATTACTTGGATAGAAGAATCTAAAAAAGATATTTTAAGAGGGTTTGTTGAATACTTAAGAATAAGAAATAAATAGGTGATTATTATGAATTTTTTAGGTTCAAAAACAATAGAAACAAAACGCTTAATTTTACATAAAACAGAAGAAAGAGATTTAAAAAAATTATGGTCTATTTTATTAATAGAAGACGTTAGTAAATATTATTTAACTGCGAAAATTAATAATAACTGGGAAGATGAAAAAAAGTATCAATATAAAAAATTAGAGAAAGCATCTAATCCTGATGTATTTTGTTGGACAATAGAATTAAAAGATACTAATGAAGTAATAGGACAAATTAGTGTCCAAGAAAGTAATAATACAAATAAAGCTATAAGAGATATGGGATGGTTTATAGATCCAAAATATCAACATAAAGGTTATGCTAAAGAAGCAGCTATTGAAATATTAAAATATATGTTTAATGAAGTAGAAATAGAGAAAATAGAAACAGGAGTAGCTATAGTAAATCCAAATAGTTTTAAATTATTAGAAAAACTAGGAGGTAAAAGACTAGGGACAACTCACTTCGTAAAATATACTTTATTAGATGAAAAAGTAGAAATATATGATTATGAACTAACTAAAGAAAAATTTAATAAAAATGTAAAGGAGATATAATTCTTCTTTTTACTTGTATAAAATCTTGCTATAATATATATAAGATAAAGTATTGGAAGTGTAATAATGAGTAGATATAAAGATACTAAAATAGCTAGTATTTTAGGTATAGTAGGAAATATCTTTTTATTAATTATTAAAGGAAGTATAGGTGTTATTACTAATTCACAAGCAATGATAGCTGATTCTTTTAATAGTTTTGGAGATGTATTCTCATCACTTATGACTTATATAGGTAATAAAATAAGTTCAAAAAAACCAGATGAAGATCATAATCTAGGACATGGAAAAGCAGAATACATTTATTCATTTTTAATTAGTATAGTAATGATACTAACGGCATTCACAGTAATTAAAAATGCTATATTTACTTATATTCATAATAGTGAAATAACTTTTAATTATATATTAATTATAGTATGTGTAATTACTATTATTACTAAATTATCTTTATATTTATATACTAAAAAAGTATATAAAAAACATAAAAATATTTTAGTAGAAGCAAATAGTAAAGATCATCGTAATGATTGTTTTATAACTACTGGTACACTTCTATCTACATTATTAGGAATACATGGATACAAAATAATTGATATTATTGTAGGTATTTTAATTGGTATTTGGATACTTTATACAGGATTAAAAATATTAAAAGAGAGTTATGATGTTTTAATGGATAAAACAATGAATGAAGAAACTAAAGATAAAGTATTAGAAGTAGTTAGAAATAATAAAGAAGTAGAAAAAATAGATAATTTTAAATCAACTCCAGTAGGTTATAAATATCAAGTATCATTTACTATATTTGTAGATGGTAATTTATCTACTTTTAAAAGTCATGAAATAGCTAATAAATTAGAACGTGAAATAGAAAAGAAAATAGATGAAGTATATCTATGTGTAATACATGTAGATCCAATAAAAAAAGATTAAATAAAAAAAAGTATGTTATAATAAGAACTAGGATGTGGTATTAATGGATTTAAATGAAGTATTTGATAAGAAAGTTCAAGAAAATTTTGATATAAAATCTAAGCGTATTAGTATGCTTAAAAATTATGGAGAAAATTTTAATGAAAGAGAATATATTACTAATCCAGCTATAGGTAGAGATAAACAAATAAAAGAACTTATTCTAATTTTATTAACACCTGATAAATCAGCTGTATTAATAGGTAAACCTGGTGTTGGTAAAACTGCTACTGTTGAAGGATTAGCCTATAGAATTATAAAGGGTGCTGTACCCGATATTTTAAAAGATTATCAAGTAATTAAATTAAATACCGCAGCACTTTTAGGAACAGATCCAGTAACTGGTGAATCAAAAGTACAAACATTAATAGATGAATTAAAAGATAAAACAAAATTAATCCTATTTATAGATGAAATTCATACTTTAATGGGTACTAAAGGTGAAGCAATGGACTTTGCTAATATGTTTAAACCAGCACTAGATCGTGGTGATATTAAAGTAATAGGTGCTACTACTACAGAAGAATATGAAAGATATATATTAAGAGATAAGGCTTTTGTAAGACGTTTCCAAAAAGTAGAAATATTTGAACCAACTAGAGAAGAAAATATTCAAATACTTTTAGGAACACTTCCTAAAATAGAAATAAGAACTGGTGCTAAAATGATGTATACAAATTATGTTCAAAAGAAAATGATGGAATTTATCACAGATATCACAAGTGAATATAAAAGAGTATATGAAATTGGATCACGTTACCCAGATGTTAGTTTAACTATAGTTCAAGAAGCTTTCTCAAATGCTTTATTTGATAATAGATATGAAGTAAACGTAATGGATTTTAAAAATGCTATTCAAAGTAGTAAAAATATATATCCAGATGTTGTAAAAAAATCAATGCCTATATTTGAAACAATGTTTGCAGATCAAATAGCTGAATATAAAGAAGAACATAAAGATGATATAGAGCACTTATCAGATGATAAAGTAGAATAGGGGTGATAATGTGAAATGTGAAAAATGTGGTAAAAAACTACGTAAAAATGAAAAGTTTTGTACTGTATGTGGTTACTACAATGATGAAAAAGATGATTTATCTCCAGATGAATGGGATGATGGAGATTATGACTTACTAAGTGAAGAACAAAATAATGAAAATGGACAAGAAATAAACACAGTAGAAAATAGTGAAGAAAAGAAAACTATAAGTTATAGTTTTGAAAAAGAAAGAGACTTAGAAGCATATATTGGTGAAGACTATAAAATGATAAAGAAAAGTCCATTTAACATTTATGCATTTCTACTTAATTGGATGTATGTATTATATAGAAAACTATATATCACAGGAATTATAGGTTTAAGTATAGCTTTATTAATAGCGCTATTCTATACAAGATTTATATTATATTACTTAATAGGAAGTATGGTTATTCTAGGATTTATATTTAATCCATATTATATTTTCATAATTAAACAAAGAATAAAAAGATTAGAAATAAAATATGAAGGAAGCGATGCTTATACTTTTACTGAAATATGTGAAGAAAAAGGTGGAGTAAATGGCACAATAGCTCTAATAATATATTTTATATTCTTAGTAATAATATTCTTCTGTTTAGTAAGAGTAAATTATAATAAAGATCATAATACAAAATTTTGGAAAGAGAATAGTGAAAATAAAGCAAACTGTAATTATTATGTAAAATTAGCATATTCTAATATTCAAAATGAAAACTATGGAACAGTAAAAGAAGCTACTTGTAAAATAAGTACTGCAGGAACTAGAGAATATAATATATATATGAAAACAGAAAATAATAATGAAACAATATATGTATATTATGAAACAGAAAACCAAAGATTAAAATATTCAAATAGTACTGATAAAATAAAAGTATTAGAAGAAAAACAAAAAAATAAAACAATTACAAAAGAAGAAATAGAGGAATTAACTAATTTAAATGATATAGAATCTAACTATAATATTATAGTTAAAAATAGTAAATCAGAAGATGAATTAATAAAACAAAAAAAGAATACAAAAGAAAAAGTAAATTATGTATTTGATAAAGAAGAAGTAATTAGATAATTATTTCTTTTTTTTGTAAACCTAATTGTATAAAAATGTAAATATACACATAGATAATAATACTATGTAAAGCTAATTTGCATATCTAATTCTTTTCACATATAATATTTATAAAGAATGATGATAGAAAGGAGTACATCATTTTAGCGCCTGGACTTTAAATAGTTGACGAGGATAGTAGTTATCGAAAGATTCGGCGGGTACTACTACGGACTAATGATTCGTAAGATATATATTAAAAAGTAAAAAGAATATTACAACAGAAGTATATATCATCATTAAAGGAGGAACATTATGTGTGGAATAATAGGTTATATTGGTAAACAAAATCCAATAGACATTTTAATAAATGGATTAAAAAACTTAGAATATAGAGGATATGATTCAGCAGGTATTGCTTTAAAAAATGATAAAGAAATACAAATGATTAAAAGTGTTGGAAAAATATCTAATCTAGAAGAAAAAGTAAATAATGAAAAAATAATAGATTGTAATATAGGAATAGCTCATACTAGATGGGCAACTCATGGAGAACCAAGTGAGGTAAATGCTCATCCTCATAAAATAGGAAAAATCACTTTAGTTCATAATGGTATTATAGAAAATGCTAAAGAATTAAAAGATGAATTAATTTCTGAAGGAGTAAAATTCAATTCAAGTACTGATACAGAAGTAATAGCTGCATTAATTGACTATTATTATGAATCTGATATGAAAGAAGCTATTAATAAAGCAATTAAAAGATTAAAAGGAAGTTATGCTTTAGCAATTATTTCAGAAGATGAAAATAAATTATATGCAGTAAGATGTGAATCACCTTTAATACTAGGAATAGGTGATAACGAATATTTCGTAACTAGTGATATAGGAGCAATCCTATCTTATACTAATAAATATGTATTACTAGGAGAAAATGAAATAGTTACTTTAACAAAAGATAATTATTCTATAGAAAAAGATAATAAACCTATAGAAAGAAAAATAGAAGTAAGTAATTTAAGTATAGAAGATACTTCATTAAATGGATATGATCATTTTATGATGAAAGAAATTAATGAAGAACCAGTATTAGTAGATAATTTAATAAATAAATATATAAATAATTTAGATAAATTACCAGATTTAAAAAAATATAAAACTATTCATATAGTAGGATGTGGTTCTGCATACTACGCAGGAATGATTGGTAAAAACTTCTTTGAAGATGATGGTTTAAAAGTAGAAATAGATGTAGCTAGTGAATATAGATATCGTAATGTTATTTATGATGAATCTACACTAGTAATATTAATATCTCAATCAGGAGAAACTGCAGATACTATTGCAGCTATGCGTAAAGCAAATAGTGATGGTATAGATACTCTAGCTATTGTTAATGTTGAATCTTCTACAATAGATAGAGAATGTACTTATAGCGTATTAATAGAAGCAGGTAAAGAAATCGCAGTTGCAACTACTAAAGCTTTTATTCAACAAGTATTAGTACTAAGCTTATTATCATATAAAGCTAATCCTGATGATAAATACTTAGAAGATATCAAAAATCTTCCACAACAATTAAAAGTATTATTAGATAAAACAGGTTTCTATAAAAAATTAGCTGATGCTATCTATAAACATGAAGATGTATTCTTTATAGGTAGAAAAGTAGATTATGCAATTTCTTTAGAAGGTAGTCTAAAATTAAAAGAAATATCATATATCCATAGTGATGCATATCAAGCTGGTGAATTAAAACATGGTACTATTTCCCTAATAAATGAAGGTACTATAGTATTCGCAATAGTTACAGATGATGATATTAGAGATAAAACTATATCTAACTTAGAAGAAGTAATATCACGTGGAGCTAATCCAATATATGTAGGAAATGTTGATACTAATTATGAAAATAAGATAATAATACCTAGAGTACATAAGAAATTACAACCACTTTTAGCTCTACCACCACTACAAATGATAGCTTACTATGTAGCTTTAAAAAGAGATTGTAGTATAGATAAACCAAAGAATCTAGCTAAGTCTGTCACAGTAGAATAACATATTTAAACATTCTTCATAAAATATAGAGAAAGGAGAATGTTTATGTATACTTATGGATATCCATACCCAACTCAAAATAATGAAACTAATAATAGCTGGTGGATATTTATCATTATAATTATTATTTTCTTCCTATTCTGGGGATTTGGAAATAATACAAATAATGGTAATAATAACTGTAGATAATAAAAGGCATTTGCCTTTTATTTTTTTATATATTAAAATAATAGTAGGAGGAATAATATGAAAAAAAATAGTGTTCTAAAAATAATAATTATAATAATAATAGTATTAATTATCATAATAGGAGGAGTTATTCTAATTAATAATTATTTAAATAGAGAAGAAAAACTAACTGTAGATAAAAGATTTATAAAAATAGAAGCAAAAGATAAATATGATAGAAAATTTGATTATGATAAACCATATAAAGTATATAGTGATTATAATAAGTTTACTGAAGACTTTAATTCTGATTTAAAGAAAATAGATTTTTATAATAATAATTACTTAGTAATAGAAGTTAATTATAATCCATGTAGTGAAGAAGATATCACACCTACAAATTTAAAAATAAATGATAATAAAGTAGATATACTAATTAAGTATAGAGCTAAATGTGGAGGATGTGCTCCAGACTATTTATATTATGCAATTAAATTAGATAAAAAAATTGTAAATCCAAAAGTTAATATAAAGAGTAAAGCTATCAATAATCCAGAATGTGATCCAAATGTTGCATATAAACCAATGATATATTTATATCCAGAAGAAAAACAAGAAGTAGAAGTAGTATTAAAAAATAAAAAATTATTAACTACTACATATCCTAAATATAAAGATGGATGGAAAGTAATAGCTAATCCAGATGGAACATTAGTAGATGAAATAAGTGGAAGGGAATACTATGGATTATACTGGGAAGGTAAGAATTATACTAAAATTAATATGACAAAAGGATTTGTAGTAAAAGGTGAAGATTCTATTAAATTCTTAGAGGAAAAATTAAATGAATTAGGATTAACTGATAAAGAATCAGAAGAATTTATTGTATATTGGTTACCTAAATTAGAGAAAAATAAATATAATTATATTTATTTTGCAACTACAGAAGAAGTAAATAAATATATGCCATTAGAAGTAAATCCTAAACCTGATACAGTAATTAGAGTATTAATGTACTATAAACCATTAGATAAAAAAATTGAAGTCAAAGATCAAAAAATTAAAAATATTCAAAGACATGGATTTACATTAGTAGAATGGGGAGGAACACCAATAAAGTAAAGTACTAGTTGTAGTGCTTTACTTTTTATTTACATAAATTAAAAATAAAAAAATAAATGGTTGACTAAAAATAATAATAAAGATAAAATTAATATAATAGGAGGAAAGTAAATGAAAAGAAATAAGAAAAAAAATAGACAGTTAGCACTATTAATATTATTGTTATCAATAACAATTGGATTTGCATTACTTTCAACAACTTTATATATTAATGGTACTGCTGGAATTAAGTCAAATACTTGGGATATTCACTGGGAAAATGTACAACCAAATGCAGAATCAACAGTAACTGCAGAAACACCAGTAATATCAGAACATGCAACTAAAGTAAGTTATGAAGTAACTCTAGAATTACCAGGAGATTTCTATGAATTTACAGTAGATGCAAAAAATGATGGATCAATTAATGGTGAAATAACTAAAATTGATCACAATGTATATGTAGTAGATGCAACTACAGGAGAGGTAGTAATTGATCAACAAACTGGTAAACCACAAACAGCTACATTACCAAGTTACATCAAATATTCAATTTATTATGATGGAACTACAACTCCACCAGCTATGGGAGATGTATTAGCATCAGGAGAAAAACAAACTTATAGAATAAGAATTGAATATGATTCAGAAGCTACAACATTACCAGAAAGTGATTTAACATATAAGGTAGAAGATGAAATCACTTATACACAATCTAAACAAGAACCATCAGAAGATCCAGATAAATGTAACGAAGCATTAGGATGTGCTGATGATACATCAGTTACAGGCTTATGGTTCTATGAAATCAATAATGATGGACCAAAAACAGCTTCAATTGTAGCTATTAATGAAAATTATGATGCAGAAATGACTGCTTTATCAGCATATTTTTATGCAAATGGTTCTGAAGATATTTATGAACAAACAGTATATGATGCAACATTAGATAACTATATTCCATATGATCATGATAATATTACACCAGATTATATTAAAAATATTGTAATACCTTCAAAAGTTAAATTGAATGCTCAAGGTATTGAAGATACTGAAGGTGAAGAATATACAGTAACTAGATTCTATGGTAATTATACTGATAGATCTGATTATGCAAGTGATGATACAGTTTTAGTAAGCCAAGCTAAAGCAACATACATAGAAGAACATCACGGAAGAGATTTCTATTCATATGACTATGCACCAGAATCAATGGTATTCCCAGATTCAATCACATTTATTGGTGATATATCTGGTGGTTGGTATAACTTATCAAAAATTAGATTTTCAGATAATCTTACTGTATTCCCAAATTTTGGATCATATTGTGGATATGGTTATGGAAATCCACCATTTGTAGATATAGTACGTATACCATCACATGTTACAGAAATTCATGATGGAAGATTATGTAATTGTAAATATAAGAATGTTTATATTCCTGCAACAGTTACAGATTTAACTGGAGCATTCTGTAGATCAGGATGGAGTGAAGGAACTACATTCATCCCAGAAAACAGTGAAGTTGCACAAAGAATTACAGGTGCAGGAGAAACTGCTGGAACTAATGAATCAGGAGCAGTTGCTACTCATACAAATACAAGTTGTTCTGATACAACTCCACCAACTTGTCAATTAAACTATGTTAATGAATTAACTAATGGATTCGGATTCTCATTCAGTTGTACAGATGATACAAAAATCAAGAGAATAACTTCACTATTCGATAGTGATCCATATAGTGGACAATATGATTCATCTTCATTTGATAATATTGGTACTATTAAAAACGGTACAATTTCAAATGCAGGTAAAACAAGTTCTTATTCAAGTAGATGGACTACTGCTTCATCAGCTCCACCAAGTAGAGGTGCAAATTATTACTTCAGCTATGGTGCAGAAGATGATTGTGGTAACTGGGTTGTATACCACACAAATAGAACTTATAGTTATTAAAAAGAAAGTAGAAATACTTTCTTTTTTTTTATGTAAAAGTGACAATAACTATAATTTTGTGATATCATTATATTATGAAGAAATTAAGTAAATATATAGATAAAATTGGGATGGTTTTATTAAGTTCTATAATAATTATATTTAGTTTAATTATAGGTGCAAATGAGAAAGGATTAAGAGTATTACCTATAAGTATTCTACTTTTATTAATTATTATATTTTTAGTGTGTAAAAAACTAATAAAAAAAGAAGAAAGAATCTTCTTTAAAAATAAAATAGATATATTTGTTTTTGTATTTATACTAAGTACATTTGTACCATTAATATTTAAAACATATTCATCATTTTCGTATACTATAGAATTTATATTAAAATATGTATTTTATTACTCAGTATATGTACTCTCAAGAAATGTCATAGATAAAAAAGATAAAATTAATTCAATCTATACAGTAATTATATTTACTTCAATTATTCCTATAATATTAGGATTAGACGCTAGAAATGAAAAACCTATTTTAAAACCAATATTAGAATACTTTAATTTATTATACAACTATAATTATAAACCAGGTTTTACGTTTGGTTATTCAAATACAATGGCTATATATATGTCAGTATGTATATTCTTAAGCTTGTTTAAACTATCTAATACAGAAGAAAAAATAGAAAAATATATTTATATAGTATACATACTATTTGGATTATATATAGTATATGTATCTTATTCTAGAATGGTTATATTATTACTAGGCATATTCTTATTAATATATTTTATTAAAACATATAAAAAACAAATAAAAGAAAATAAGAAGAAAATAATCACAATAACTAGTATTATCTTAATAATAGGAACATTTTTCCTATCATTTGCTTTAACTGTATCTAAACCATTATATACAAATGGAAATGTATATGACAAAATATTAAATTATAAATTTAAAAAGAATAAGAAATATAAAATAACTATAGATTTAGATTTACTATACTATAATAAACAACATCCTGAATTAAATGAAAATGCTTTTAACATAAAATTAGTAGGTTTAAATAAATACTACAAAGAACAATTAATTTCTAATAAATATATGGAAGTAGGTCATCAAAAATATGAGTATGAATTTACTATGCCAAAGAATGTTGAATCAATAAAACTATATGTCTACAATAATAATAAAGGTTCAATGCAAATAAATAATATTTATATAAATGATGAAGAGTATATTATTAAATATAAATATTTACCTGAAAAAGTAGGTAAAGCTCTAAATGGATTAAGATTAAACGATAAAAGTTTAGTAGAAAGATATTACTTTAATAAATCATCTATTAATATTTTTAAAAGACATATAATATTTGGTAATGGTGGTAATGCTTGGAAAACATTATCTAAAACTAAACAAGAATATGCATTCTCTATGAAAGAAACACATAGTTATTTCTTTGAATTACTAATATCATTTGGATTAGTAGGAATAATAACTTACTTTGTAATGTTAAGTAGTATTCTATTAGTACTAAAAGATAATAAAAAGAAGAAAGAACAAAACATTCTTCTATATGCATTAGGTATGTTATTACTACATAGTATAATATTTGACTTTAATATGTCATTTATGTTTATTCAAATAATTACATATGTATTGTTCTCATGCATTCTAGTAAATGAAAAAGAAAAAATAAAAATTAATATAAAATATGAGTATCCAGTATTTATAATACTAATATTATCATTAATAACTAGTGGATATATTACATTCAATTTATCTAATAAAAATGCTTTACCATTAGATATAAGAATAGTAAATAAAAGAATAGAAAGTATAAAAAATAATAAATATACTTCAAAACAAAAAATAAAAGTATTAAAAGATATTATGAAAAAAGAACCATATTATAATCAAAACTATATTTATAATTTATATTTTAAAGAATTATCTAAATCCAAATTAAATACAAAAGAATTAGATAAGAATTATGATTTCATATTAAAACAAATGAAATCTATAGATCAATATTCTCCATACTATATAGATAGTGTCTATTTAAGAGAAAAAGTAATATATAACGCTATTAAATCATTAGAAGAATCTAATCATAAAAATAAAGATAAATATATAAACAAACTAAAAAAACTACTAATAAAAGAACATGATAGAAATATAGAATATATAAAAGATGTAGAAAAGAATGATAAACCAGACTATATTATTAATAAAGCATTACCTGAGTATAATAAACTATATAATGAGGTAAAATAATGAAAAAAAGAATTGTCTATATAGTAGAATCATTCGCCACAGGTGTATTCACTTATTTAGTAGATCTAACTAATGGTTTAAGTAATAAATATGATTTTTTAATACTTTATGGTAAGAGAGAAGAAACTCCAAAAGACTTTAAAAAGTATTTTAAGAGTAATGTTAAATTTATAGAGATAAAAAATCTACAAAGAAATATAAGTTTTAAAGATATAAAAGCTATTAAAGAAATAAAAGAAGTATTAAAAAAAGAGAAGTATGATATTATTCATCTACATTCATCTAAAGCAGGTGCATTAGTAAGATTATCTATTCATAATAAAAAAATGTATTATACTCCTCATGGTTATTCATTCCTATCTAATAATAAATTAAAAAATATAATATTTAAAATAATAGAAATAATTTTAAGTAAAATAAATAATTGTAAGACTATAGCTTGTTCTAAGAATGAGTATATTGAAACAATTAAATTTAATAAAAACTCTACATATATAAACAATGGTGTAGATATAAATTATTTATCTACTATCCCTGTTAATAAAAGTAGTTTATCTATATGTACTTGTGGAAGAATTGCTAAACAAAAAAATCCTAAACTTTTTAATGAAATAGCACAAAACTTTCCTAATATAGATTTTATATGGATAGGAGATGGAAAATTAAAGAATACTTTAACAAGTCCTAATATTAAAGTAACAGGATTTTTAAAAAGAGAAGATGCCTTAAAAGAATTAGTAAAACATGATATATTTATACAACCATCTATATATGAAGGATTATCTATATCATTATTAGAATCAATGTATTTAAAAAGAATATGTATTGTATCTAATATAAGTAGTAATAAAAATATAATTAATAATAACGGGTTTATATGTAAAGATAAAGAAGATTATATTAATGTATTAAATAATATATTAAATAATAAATATGATTTAAAAAGAATAAAAGAAGAATCAAAGAAAACTATAATTAAAGAATATAGTATAGAGAAGATGTGTAAAGAGTATGAAAAAATCTATGAAGAAAACTAAAGTATTATATTTTGTAGATACATTAGAATATGGTGGTATTCAAACATTTATTTATAATATTATAAAAAATATAAAGAATACTGAAATAGATATTTTGACTTTAAATGATGGCATTGAATATCCATTAGAAGAAGAATTAAAAAAATATACAAAGATATATAAATTAAATGTATGGTTAAATAGTATTTCTTCATACAATAAATATAAAAAAGAAGTAAATAACTTCTTTAAAAATCATAATGATTATAAAATAATACATCTTCATGGAACATCAAAGAACTATTATATTTTAAAAGTAGCTAAAGAATATAATATTAGTACTAGAATAATACATTCTCATAGTACTAATTTTGAAACTAATAATATTATAAAAAAAATAATAGGAAATATATTAAAAAGAAAACTAATAAAGTATTCTACTAATCTTTTTGCTTGTTCTGAAGATGCAGGTAAATGGTTATTTAAAAATAAAGAGTTTAATATAATACCTAATGGTATAGATATAGATAAATTTAAATATAATGAAAAATTAAGAAAAGAATTAATAAAAAAATATAATTTAAAAAATAAATTTATTATAGGTAATATAGGGAGAATAACATATCAAAAGAATAGTTTATTTCTATTAGATATTTTAAAAGAAGTAAAACAAATAAAAGATAATGCTTTTTTAATAATAATAGGATCTGGTGAATTAGAGAATAAATTAAAAGATAAAATAAAAGAGTATAACTTAGAAGAAGATATATTATTATTAAAAGATATTCATGATATATATAAGTACTATAATTTATTTGATTGTTTTGTACTACCATCTTTATATGAAGGTTTTTCTATTGTAGTATTAGAAGCTCAAATAAATGGATTAGAATGCATTGTTAATAAAGATGTATTACCAAAAGAAGTATTTATTAGTAATAATATAATTGAAGTAGAAAACTTAAATGAATATAAAAAAGAAATAATTAATTCTAAAAGAAATAATAAAAATATAGATTATTCTAAATACGATATAAAAGAAGTTACTAAGTATTTAGAGGATTACTATCAAAGAAGGTGACTATATGAATGATTTAATAAGTATAATAGTACCTGTTTATAATGTAGAAGATTATTTAGATAAGTGTATTAATTCTATTATTAATCAAACATATACAAATATAGAAATAATTATTATAAATGATGGTTCTACTGACAATTCTTATGAAATATGTAAGTCATATAAAGATAAAAGAATAAAACTATATTCTATTAAAAATAAAGGTTTATCTGGAGCTAGAAACTATGGTATAAGTAAATCTAAAGGTAAATACTTAGCTTTTGTAGATAGTGATGATTATATAGAAAAAGATTATATAGAAGTATTATATAATAATTTAATAAAAGAAGATGCAGATCTATCTTGTTGTTCACTATATGAAGTGTTTAAAAATGAAATAAAAAATAAAAGTAAAAAAGATAAATACTATGTAATGAATAGTTATGAAACTATAGAAAAAACATTTACTGATGAAGGATTAAATGTTTATGTATGGAATAAGTTATATAAAAAAGAATTATTTAAAAATATAAAATTTCCAGTAAATAAAAACTCGGAAGATATATATGTAATGCATGAAATAATATCTTCATGTAAAAAAATAGTATATGAGTCTATTCCAAAATATTATTATGTACAAAGAAAAAATAGTATTGTTAATAATATTAATAAAATAAATATAGATTCAATAGAAGCTAGTCTACATGCTGTAAATTATTTAAAAAATAATAAAGAACTACAAAGATACGCAATAAAGAATTATTTAAATACTAGATTAAGATATTATAAAAAATTAATTTATAGTAATAAAGAAGATAAAACTATAAGAAATGATTATTTAAGAGAATTAAAAAAGTATAAAAAAATACCATATACTAAGAAAGAAAAATTAGAATTATTTTTATTTAAATATATTCCAGGTATATATAAATTAATAAATAAAAAGTATTATGATAATAAGTATAATAAAATGTTTTAAGGAGTAAATATGGAATTAATATATAGATTTATTAAAAGATTATTTGATATTATTATTTCTATTATTGGATGTATATTATTAATTCCAATTTCTTTTATTTTGAAAATTATATTTATTATTAATAAAGATTATAAATCTATATTTTATAAACAAGATAGAGTAGGTAAGAATGGTAAAGTATTTAGAATATATAAATATAGAACTATGTATTACAAAGCAGACAATGATTTAGAAAAATTATTACAAAAAAATAAATATAAAAAAGAATGGTCTAATAATAAAAAAATAAAAGATGATCCTAGAGTAACTAAAATAGGTAAAGTATTAAGAAAAACTAATATAGATGAAATACCTCAAGTAATAAATATATTAAAAGGAGATATGTCATTAATAGGACCTAGACCATTAGTAGAAAATGAGCTTAAAGAACATAATGGTAATAAAAAAATATATGAAAGTATTAAACCAGGATTAACTGGATGGTGGGCTTGTCAAAAAGATAAAGCGAGGACTTATAAAGATAGATTGAAATTAGAATATTATTATATTGAAAATAAAAGTATTATTTTAGATATAAAATGTATATTTAAAACAATTATATTCTTAATAAAAAATATATAAAAAAACACGCTAGTTTATAACGTGTTTTATATTTCAAACTGGGGCCCAAATTTAACGTGTTTACGAAAAATCAGCACAAATCTATGAATTGAGATTGACTCAATTACTTGAATAAAATATATCACATTATTTTGACATTTGCAAATGATTATGATTTGTC
>CACZQV010000060.1 GCA_902783435.1 uncultured Erysipelotrichaceae bacterium
CGATTTAATATATTTGTTTTTTTACGTGCAAAAAATCCTAATCTTTTTGCTTTTTTACGATTATTTGGTTGATATGTTCTTTTCATCAGTTCCACCTCCAGACATAAATCTACATTATTATAATAAGAATAATAGGTTTTTGTCAATTAAAACATTGATATTTTCTTATTTTTTTATATTTTCCACATTATTCACAGCTTTCCACAGGTATGTGAATTACATTTTTAATAATTGTTTAATTAAATTTGTGGAAATTGTTGAAAAGTGTCGTTTTTATTTATTTTATAATGTTTTTAATTGTGTATAATTTTGTGGAAATATGGTGGATAAGTATTTTTATTATTTTTCTATTTCTTTTTTTTAACATTTAATGTAGAATAATTTTTAATTAAAATGAAGGAAAAATTTACCTATTTTTTAACCTATAAAATTTATTTATATTAAATACTTTTTATATATAAATTTTCTTATTTTAATTTTATAACTAGTAGGTTAGAATAGTGTGTTGTAATTAATCTTTGTGGGGAGATGGTAGAATGAATTTTGATATAATATGGTCTAATTTATTAAATCAAATAAAAGAAGAACTATCATCTTTAGCGTATGATACATGGTTTAGTGAAACAAAACTATATAAATTAGAAAATAATAAAGCTATTATAATAGTACCTATGCCAATACATAAAAATCATTTAAAAGATAATTATTCTAGTATTATTATTTCAAAACTATATAATTTAACCGAAACAAATTATGAATTAAAATTTTTATTATTAGAAGAAATTGAAGAAGAAAAAAATAATAAAATTGAAATTGATAATAATAATAATAATAATAGAAATAATAATGATAATATTATTGTATTAAATAATGATAATGTTAATAATAATCTTAATAAAAAATATACATTTGAAAGTTTTATAGTCGGTAATAGTAATAAATTTGCTCATGCTGCTGCTTTATCTGTAGCTGAGAATCCTGGTAATATGTATAATCCTTTATTTTTATATGGAAATAGTGGATTGGGTAAAACACATTTAATGCATGCAATAGGTAATTATATAGTTGAAAATACTAATAAACGTGTATTATATGTTACATCAGAACAATTTATGCAAGATTATATTAATGTATATAATAAAAATGATGATGAAGATAATTTTAATTATATTAATTTTTTTAATAATAAGTATAGAAATATAGATGTATTATTAATAGATGATATTCAATTATTAAGAGGTCCTAAATCTCAAGAATCATTTTTTAATACATTTAATAACTTATATAATGATAGTAAACAAATCATTATTTCATCAGATAGGTCTCCTAATGATTTAAAAATATTAGAAGATAGACTTAAAACTAGATTTGCTTGGGGATTAACAGTTAATATATATCCACCTGATTTATCATTAAAAAAAGAAATATTAAAGAAAAAATTAATTGCTGGTCAATTTGAAAATGATATTCCTGAAGAAGTTATTGAATATATAGCTAATAATATAGGACCTGATGTTAGACAACTTGAAGGATCTATAAATAGATTAATAGCTTATGCTGCTATGATGGGTGGTAAAGATATTACATTAGATTTAGCAATAGAAGCATTAACAGAATTTGTTAGTAAAGGTATGGGAGAAAAGAATGATATTCAAAGAATTCAAAGAATCGTAGCTGAATACTTTCAAATATCTGTTGAAGATATAAGGAGTAAAAAGAGGAGTGCAAATATATCATTTCCTAGACAAATTGCAATGTATTTGTGTAGAACAATGACTGATGAATCTTTTCCTAAGATAGGAATAGAATTTGGTGGTAAAGATCATTCTACAGTAATGTATTCAGTTGAAAAATTAGAAAATGATATCAAAACTAATAAAGATTTAGCTAATATAATAGAAAAACTTAAGAAAGATATAGGAGTTGTTTAAAACTTTAAATTTTTCACAAGTTATTAACAATAAAAAATATAGTTAAATCTTTGAAATATAAGGAAAAATTAATGATTTGAACTTTTTCCACAATAATAATATAATTAATATATAAGAAAGAAGGAAATAAATATGAAATTTACAATTAAAAGAGAATTATTACTTGAAGCTTTAAATAAAGTATCAAAAGCTATTTCTACTAAAAACTTAATACCAGTATTAGCTGGAATAAAATTTGAATTAAAGAAAAAGAAACTTACATTAACTGCTAGTGATAATGATATTACTATTCAAACTGTTATAGAAAGTATTAAAGATGAAGATTTTAAAATAGAAAATGAAGGTAGTATTATTATTTCTGGTAAATATATATTAGATATAGTTAGAAAATTAACAGATAACTATATTAATATAGAAGTAGTAGATGATTTAAAAATACTTATATATACAGATAAAGCTGAATTTAATTTAAATGGTATAAGTGAATCAGAATATCCTAATATTGGATTAGAAGAAAGTAAAAAGAAAATTGATATTAAAGCAGATGTTTTAAAAAGTATTGTATATCAAACAGCTTTTGCTTCATCTAATGAAGAAAGTAAACCTGTTTTAACTGGTATTAACTTTAATATAGTAGGGGATGTATTAGAATGTAATTCTACTGATTCTTATAGATTAGCTAGAAAAGTTATTAAATTAGATAAAGAAAGTGAAGAAAATTATAATATAGTTATACCTAGTCATAATATTGTTGAATTTACTAGAATTATAGGTAGTGATGAGAAAAATGTTGAATTACATATATTTGGTAATAAAATTTTATTTAAAACTGGTAATTTAAAATTTGAATCTCGTTTAATTAATGGAACTTATCCAAATACTTCTAATTTATTACCTGATGAATCTTTATTAGTAATTAGTACAAATCTTAATGAATTTTATAGTGTTATAGATCGTGTTAGTATTTTAACAAGTGATAAAGAAAAAAATATTGTTACTTTAGAAACTCAAGGAAATACATTAATATTAAAGAGTAGTTCTGCAGAAATTGGTAGAGTTGAAGAAAAAATGGAAATTAATAAAAATAATAGTGAAGATATAAAAATTTCATTTAGTGCTAAATATATGATGGAAGCTTTAAAAAGTTTTTCAACAGATACTGTGGATTTACACTTTGTAGGAGAAATAAAACCTATATTAATTAAATCAAGTGAAGATGAAACTCTTACTCAATTAGTATTACCAATAAGAACTTATTAAAAAATAGAGGAATTTTCCTCTTTTTTTGTGGAAAAATAAAATTTTCGTTAATAATATAAATAGAAGATGATAATTTTCTACAAAAAATGACAAAATGTGACAGTTTATTTTGTTAAAACAGATTTTAAATAATTTATTTAGGGGGAAATTTTATGAATTATGAGATTAATAAAGGTACTTTGGCTATAGTACCAAATGACAAAGAAGATAGCTTAGTATATGAGGATAATGATAGATATATTATTAAACAAACTCCTTTTTCTATTATGGAAGAGAGCTGTAAATATTTTGGGAGTACATATGAAGGAAGAAAGAATGGTGCTAGAGAAATATTAGGTGCTGAATATAAAGTGCCTATAGTTGTTGAAGATAGTGATAATTTAATAGTTTTTCCAACAACCTCTCCTTTAGCTGATGATTGTGTATGGATTTCTTTAAAAAGAGTTAAAAAAATAGATAAAATAGATAATAATAATACTAGAATTATTTTTGATAATGATAAAGATATTATAGTCCCTTGTTCTTATAGAATTATAGAAAATCAATTATCTAGAGCTTCTAGGTTAGATTTAATACTTAGAAACCATAAAAATAGTTAAAAAAACTATTTTTTTGTGCTTTTTAAGGCCATATATGGTATAATAGGTATGTATGTATAGGAATACCAAGTTAGGGGATAGGTGATTATATGGGTTGTTTAAAGAGGTTTTAAATGAAATTAAGAAAAATTAACTTAGTTGGTTTTAGAAATTATTTAAATGAAACTATTCAACTTGGAGAGAAGATGAATATATTTGTTGGAGATAATGCTCAAGGTAAGACAAATATATTAGAAGCAATTACTATTCTTGCACTTACTAAATCACATAGAATAGGGGTTAGTCCTAATATTATTATGTTTAATAAAAATAAGTGTAAGATTACTGGAGTAGTTAAAAATAATAAGATAATTACTAAATTAGAAGTAGAAATAACAGAAGATTATAAAAAAACAAGAGTAAATAAAACAGATATAAAGAAACTTGCTGATTATATTTCTAATTTGAATATTATTATATTTACTCCAGATGATTTAGAAATAGTTAAAGGATCACCTAATGTTAGAAGAAATTTATTAAATATTCAATTATCTCAAATATCTAAAGATTATTTAAAATCTTATAATGAGTATAATAAGTTACTTAAAACTAGAAATGAATATTTAAAAGTTTTATTTTCTAATAATATTGCGGATAAAGCATACTTAGATATTATTACTGATAAGTTAATTGAAAAAGCTATACTTATTTATCAAAAAAGAAAAGAATATATTGATTTTATTAATATAAATATTGATAAAAATTATGGTGAAATATCTAATGATAGTGGTTTATTTGTTAAATATGTTCCGAATATAGAGTTTGATGATTATGAATATGAAACTATTCGTAAGAAAATGAAACATATTTATAAAAAAAATTATATGAAGGAACTTAATTATGGTATGACTGTATATGGTCCACATAGAGATGATTTTTATTTCTTATATAAAGAGAAAGATTTAAAATATTATGGATCTCAAGGACAACAAAAATTAGCTATTTTATCTTTTAAAATATCTGAAATTCCTATATTTAAAGAGTATTGTGGTACTGAACCTGTATTACTTTTAGATGATATATTTAGTGAATTAGATATTAAAAAGAGAAATAAGTTATTAAAAATGATTAATAATGATGATATTCAAAGTATTATAACAACTACAGATTTAAAAAATATTAATAAAAAATATATAGAGGATGCCTATGTATTTAATGTTAAAAATGGTGTTGTGGAAAGAAAGTAGGTATAAGTTATGAAAGAAGAAAAAGTAGAAAAAGAATATGATTCATCCGCAATTCAAGTATTAGAGGGTTTGGAGGCAGTTCGTAAAAGACCTGGTATGTATATTGGTAGTACTAGTTCTAGAGGTCTTCACCATTTAGTATGGGAAATTGTTGATAATGCAATTGATGAAGCTTTAGCTGGATATTGTAAGCATATTGAAGTTACTATTTGTAAAGATAATAGTATTATTGTTAAGGATGATGGACGTGGTATTCCAACTGATATCCATCCAAAAACTGGTAAAAGTACTGTAGAAACAGTTTATACAGTATTACATGCTGGTGGTAAATTTGGTGGAGGAGGATATAAAGTATCTGGTGGTCTTCATGGAGTAGGAGCTAGTGTAGTAAATGCTTTATCAGATTGGTTAGAAGTTAAAGTATATCGTGATGGAAACGTTTATTATCAACGTTATAGTCATGGAGGACATCCTGAGGATGAATTAAAAGTAATTGATAGTTGTGATAAAGAAAGAACTGGAACTAGTGTTCATTTCTTACCAGATGATGAAATATTTACTGAAACTACAGTATATGATTATGATATTTTAAAAAATAGATTAAAAGAATTAGCATTCCTTAATAAAGGTTTAAGAATTTCTTTATATGATGAAAGAGAAGCAGATAAGAAAGATTCTTTCCACTACGAAGGTGGAATTGTTGAATATGTTCAAATGCTTAATAAAAATAAAGGACCAATTCATGAAACAATAGTTGATGTAGCTGGTTGTGAAAAAGATATTAGTATAGAAGTAGCTCTTCAATATAATGAAAGTTATAATGAAAGTATTTATTCATTTGTTAATAATATTACTACTCCTGAAGGTGGTACTCATGAGGATGGAGTTAGACGTGCTTTAACAAGAATTCTTAATAAATATGCTACTACTAATAATATTTTAAAAGAAAAAGATGATCCTTTATCTGGTGAAGATGTACGTGAAGGTATTACAATGATTATTTCTTGTAAACATCCAAATCCACAATTTGAAGGACAAACTAAAACAAAACTTGGAAATAGTGAAGTTAGAGCTATAGCTGATAAGGTATTTAGTGAGGCTTTTGAAAGATTTTTATTAGAAAATCCTGATCAAGCAAGAATTATTATTGATAAAGCTATGACTGCAAGTAGGGCTAGAGTAGCTGCTAAGAAAGCTCGTGAATTAACTCGTAGAAAAGGTGATTTAGATGTTACTAATTTCTATGGAAAACTTTCTGATTGTAAGAGTAAAGATGCAACAGTATCTGAAATATTCTTAGTCGAAGGAGATTCTGCAGGTGGTTCTGCTATTAAAGGTCGTGATTCTATGACTCAAGCAATATTACCACTTCGTGGAAAAATATTAAATGTTGAAAAGGCTAGACTTGATAGAGCTTTAGGAAATGAAGAAATTAGAACTATTATTACTGCATTTGGTACTGGTATTGGTGAAGAATTTGATTTAGATAAGTTAAGATATCATAAAATTATTATAATGACAGATGCTGATGTTGATGGTAGTCATATTCGTGTATTATTATTAACATTATTCTATCGTTTCTTTAGACCTATAGTTGAAGCAGGACATGTATATGCTGCTCAACCACCATTATTTTGTATTAAACATGGTAAAACTATTAAGTATGTATTAAATGAAGAAGAA
>CACZQV010000061.1 GCA_902783435.1 uncultured Erysipelotrichaceae bacterium
CAAATCCCATTATTCTCTTGAATTCATCTTCCTTATTCATAGTCATAGAATCAAAGTCAGATCTTTCTTTTTCTACTAAATCATATTTAATTTGTTTTACTTTCTTAGGAACTTTTTCAAATATAACATGTCTTTCATAAGGACCATCATCATATCCATTAACACCTTCGTCTGGTTTAATTACATATTTATCTGAATCAAAATCAAATCCCATTACTCTCTTAAATTCAGCTTCATCATTCATTGTATTAGGATCAATATCAAAACTATTAACCTCTACTAAATCATAAGAAACCATATCTTCTGGAGCTTTACCTGGAGTATAGTCTTTATTATTAGTTTCACCTACCACTCTACCTGGTAATAAATATACTTTATCTTGCATATTTAAAATTTCTTCTGCAGTATAAACATGTTTCTTAGGTTCTTCAACTAATTTATATTCTGTATCTAAAGAATATAATACTTGAATAGCATCAATAGCACTCATATCACTATTTTCTTTTACTAATTCAGAAACTTCTCTTAATATTTCTTCTTTAGCAGCACGAACCATATCTCTTTCTTCTTTAGTTTGATTTTTATAACCTTTTTCAATAATTTCAGTTAAACCTTTTCTATCTAAAATAGCATTAACTAGTTTTCTCTTATTAAGCGTTGAAGTAATTTCTTGATATTCACTATAACTAAGTCCTAATGTTTGAGACATATCCATATCTTTTTTCAATTTGGTTTTCTTAGTTCTTAGATTTCTTAATACATTTTTTTGATTATCTAATTGTATTTTTAATTTTATTGATTGATTATTTAAATCTAATTTCTTTTTACCATATTCATCTAATAAATTTCTTAATTCTTCTTCAGATAAACCATCTTTACTCATTTTATCATTTTGTTCAATAATAACATCTGCTAATTTACTAGATATATCACTATACTCTGAAGCTATTTTTTCTTTTTCATTTTCTACTTCTTTAATAGTATCTTCTATACTTGATAATTCTTTTTCTATGGAATCATAGGCTTCATCTTTATTAGTATCACTAGAATTAGTATTAATTGCTAAATCTTCTTCTAATTTCATAATTTCACTAATAATCTTTTCTTTTTCAATAGGATCAATATCAGAACTTAATCTTTCTCTTGCATCTTTTAATTTTCCTAAATAATCTTCTAATCTTTCTTTTTCACTCATAAAAACACCGCCTAACTATTAGCTTCACTATCTATTTGTTGTAAAACATCTTGAATCATTTCTAATTCTCTTGGATCTGTAACATCTTCCAATTTTGTTTCTGCAGCAAATGGATCATATGATGAAACATAAATATTTTTTCTACCATTGGATGCAATACTATGATCAGTATATCCTACATATACTTTCATTGTATCTTCACTATCAAAAGTAAATAACACATCACAATCAATTGTTTTACCATCTTTTTCTATTTGAACTTTATCATCTTTATAGTCAACAACTTCCATACTTTTTCCTCCAAATCTTAAGCCTACTATACTATTAAATTTTACCATTATACCAAAAAAAAAGCAACACGAAAGCTCCATATTTATACAAAAAAAAGGAAAAGTTATTTTACTAAAACTTTTCCTAATTCTTCATTTTCAACCCAACCAACATGTTCAGTGATAACACCACCATTTTTATCAAGTAAATCTAAATTTTCAAAAACTTCAATATCATCACCATATTTGCTTATACACTCTTCGATAACTTCATTTATTGATGTATCATTACCATCTAATAATTTAACGACTTCTCCTTCATCTACGATTGATACTAAACCTACTTTATAGCTATTAGATTCTAAATAACTAGTATTACCATTAGGATTACTATCAGTACTAGCAGTATATAAATCTATATTATCATTTAAAGTAATAACATCACCAATTTTTAATTCATTTGTTTCTTCTTCAATAACATCTACAACTTCTTCTGATTTTGAATTATTTTCATTTTGAACATCTTCCATTACATTTTCTGATACTAATTCAATTTCATCAAAACTAGTATTAATCATAGCATCTTCAGTTATTTCAATAGAGTCATAACTAGCATCACTTGCGCCAGCATCATCCATTTCTTGTACTGTAGATATTGTTTGTTTAGCAGTAGCATTATCATAATTATTAGATTTCTTCATTCCAAATCCAATAAATGAACCTATAAGTGTCATAGCTGCTACACCAATAGCTGCTGCAGCTACTCTAAAACTACTTTTTTTAGTTTTTACTACAGTAGTATTTCTAGATTCACCACATTTGATTTGTCTTCCAGTAATTTCTACCAATTTATTTAGACTAGATTTTCTTATTTTATTCATTTTAGCTGCTTCTAAATCATAATGTACAGGTAATTTATTTTCCATATAACGGTCATATAATTTAGTATGATTTTTATCATCGAATTCCTTTAATTTATTCATTATTCTAAAATCATAAGCTGCTAAGGATGAAATATTGTTTTGTAATATTTCTGTATCTACATTAAATTCATAAAAATCTCTATCTTTATTGTAATATAATTTATAAGTACCATCAAATACTATGTGAGCATCTTTAAATAATTCTTTTCTTACAGCTTCAAAATCAATTATTTCTGCATTTTTATATTTCATATCACTAGTTAATACATCTGTTTTATCATCATTTCTATTAGGTTTCATATCACTAGTTAATACATCTGTCTTATCATCATTTCTATTAGGTCTCATATCACTAGTTAACACATCTGTCTTATCATCATTTCTATTAGGTCTCATATCACTAGTTAATACCTCTGTCTTATCATCATTAACATTATCTTCTACTTCTATAACTTCATCTTCATATTCAATTATATCTTCTTCTTCAGTATCATTTTTTATATTAAATCCATCATAAAATCTAGAAGCTAATTCATAATCAATATCTTTTAACTTTTTCATTGTTACTTTTATTTCATCAATATTATCAGTTTCTACAACTTCTTCTAATTCTTTAATTGAAAGTTTTATATCAAAAATATCTTTTTCATCTATTTTATTACCAAACTGCTTAATAACTTTCTTAGTTACATCTATTAATTCAGTAACTTCAGACTTAATAGTTTCTAATTCTTGTATTCTCTTTTGTCTTTCTTCTTTTTTCTTTTTATTAACCTCATATGCTGATAATTCATTAGACATAGAACGATATAAATTCTTTTTCATATTTTTAAAATCAACCTTAGAATAAGCATCTTTTTCTAATTCAATCATCTCACTCAAATTATTAACCTTTAATTCATTAAGTATTGTTTCTTGTTCTAATTTTACTTGATCTATAGATTCTTTTATTAACTCAGGTGAAGTAATATCATAATCATCTAATAATTGATTCTTTAACTTATTAATAACATCTATATTATCTTCATATCGTTGTCTTTTGTTTTTAATATTTATGTATTTTTCAAATGTAGTCATAAATCCATCCCCTTTTTAATAAGCGCGTTTATTATATCATATTTTAGTAAAATAGTCAACTTTTACAAATAAAAAAGGCTTATTCAGCCTCTATTTTAACTCCAATTAAATCTTTACTATTTAACTCACCAGAAGATTTAACTTTTACATGATAATATACAGCTTCTTTTTCATTTGCTTTTAAAGTATCTACAAGTTCTGTTCCTTCTTGATTAGTCATAACATTATCATCTAAATCATTAATAGTAACAGAAATAATACAATTAGTTTTATTCTCTATAGTAACTTTATAATTAGTTTTCTTTTTATTAATCTTATTCCCTTTATAATTAGTTACTTTAAATATATATTCATCTGTTTCAGATAAAGTAGCTGCGTTTATACCAAATTCTATAGGATTATTATTATCAGTCAAAGAAAAACTCATATTAGCAAAACCATTTATTTCAGAATCATTATTTCTAACTACACATAATATTACCAATATAAATACAACTATTATAAGTAATACAAATACACCTGTAAGAAACTTAGTAGATGTTAAAAATCCTTTAATATTCTTCTTTTTTTTCTTAGAATTAACCATTTTATCTCTCCAATCTATTTTTTACCATATCACGTTTATTTTTTATTAATTCTTTTTCTTCATCACTTAATTTAGAATATAAAGTAGTATTACCAATATCAGTATTTATCTTAGCTTTATTCACTACTTTATTTTTATATTCTATATTTCCAGATAACTTAACTTCTTTATTAACTAAATAATTAATATTAAGACTCTTTGTATTAATATAACTTACTTTATTCTTAACATTATCATACTTAGAAATATACTTTAAATTAATCTTCTCATCTGAATTATCAAAATTATAATCAAAACTTAAATTATTACCATCTTTTTCTAATATAAATCCCCCTATTTCTTCTGTAGAAGAATTATATATTTTACCATTTATATTATTATCAAATATAGTAATATTTGCAGTATACATAATATTATTATCTTCTAAATAATAATAATTAATTATATTATTATTTTTCTCTATAATATAACTTTCATTATAACTATCACCCATATGAACTAACTCATACTTCAATGGCTTATTTAAAACTTTAGTAGTATAAATATTTAAAATATATGATTCATCTTTTTTAAAGATATTATTCTTACTTTTAACTTTATACTTTTTAAAATTCTTATCAACATTACTAAGTATATTATTAGCTTTCTTATCTTCCTTTAAATCTTTCAAAATACCATTCAAAATATCCCTAGTAATTTTATTATCAAATTTAATAGATATTTGATGAACATTAGTATCCTTAGATCTAATACTTGTAACTACATCATAACTTTTAAAATACTCATCTTTTAAATTATTTTGTAGTGATTTAAATATAAAATCATATAAATAATCAATATTACTACGTGTAGTATTATTTTCAGTTAAAGCTTCAAAATAATTACAAGTACCATTATTTACATAATTTTTTAATATTCCATTAATAAAATAATACTCAGTAGAATTATCAACCAATCTTTTATAATCAACTATATCTTCATCACCTATTTTTTGAGATATTTCAATATAATTAGATTTATTAGATCTATCTTGTTTAATAATAAAATTAGTATCCATATTACTTATATTATTAATAAAATTATATTTTTTCAAAGATTCCTCTTCATTCTTACTTTTTCTTAAATAATATTCACTATTTAAATTAAAATCAATACTACCAGTAGAAGTATAAGTGTCTCCTACTACTAAATTATCATTAGGAAAAATATATTTTTTACCCTCATCATGTATAAAATTAATACTTTCACTTAATATTCTTTTTGGTTTATTCAAACTATTAATATATAATCCAATAGAAATAGAAGTAATAGAAAAAATAAAAATTAATACAAGTATAAAAATAACTTTTTTATTCATATTTCAATCACTTCCTACTATAAAAATTATAAAGAAAATACCTAGTATTGTCAACAAAATAAAAAGGAACATAGTTCCTTATCTTGATTTAGTAATTAAACCTAATTTATATGAAAAACTCTTAGGAGTAGCATTAACATTTTCACGTTTATTATAATATACTACTACTTTTAAATCTAAAGTTTCACCAGGAGGTATTATTTTACCTTTAACATCTGATAATGTAATAGTAATAGGATATATCATATTTTGAAATACATCAGTTTTATAATCAGGACTTTCCATAATATCTACTATTTCACAAGGTAGACTTCCCTTATTTTCTATTGTGCCAACATAAGTAATTTCATCATGAGTAGCATTAAGATTAAACTTCATATCAATTTCAGTTCCATTACCTACAATTTCTGCTTTAGAAGTAGGTTCTTTATCAGATCCTTTTACAGAAGTAGTTTTCTTTATATCAGTAAATACTACATTTAATTCAGGAGTTTCATTATTTTTCCTATTTAATTCAACAGAAAGAACAATGAAACCAATCCCAAGTAATATAACTGTAATACATAAAATTATTATCACACTATTACGTGTATTAATCATACTCTTCATATACACATCCCCTTTTAATTATTCTACAGTAAATTTAGGTGAAAGTTTTAAATTTATTTCCATACCAGGAGTAATAGGAGTATTTTCACCTATACTTTGTTCTGTAACATATCCTACACCTTCTAAATTTACTTTTACTCCAAGTTTTTGAAGTAAATCCTTAGCTACTTTAGAAGACATACCAACTACATTAGGTATAGTAATATTACTATCATTAGTAATTAAATATACTGTATCATTATTAGTAATTATATCACTTTTATTAGGAGATTGTTTAATTACTTTTCCTCCATTACCTAAAACAACATAATGTATACCTTTAGAATCTAAATCTACCTTTACATTATCTAATTTCTTATTAACATAATTATCTAATTTATAACTCTTTATATCAAGAGAAGTATTACTTGTATCAGAATTACCATAATATTTAGAAATATTAGAAATAATTTCCTTAACTGCATTACTAACTGGTTTTTGACTACCACCACTAGGTCTTTTTACAGAAGCATATATAATTATTTGAGGATTACTCTTAGGATAAATTCCTGCAAAAGATGAAATAATATCTTCTTGACCAGATAGATAACCACCACCTGTTTCATTAGCTATTTGAGCTGTTCCTGTTTTACCAATAAGTTCTCCACCATCTATTCTATAACCACTACCAGTATTACCTACTCCATTAACACAATCATCCATTAAACTAATCATCTTATTAACTGTATTAGTAGAAGCAACTCTTTCTACTTCTTCTCTTTTATTTTCCAATATTACTTCACCAGTATCAGGATCTATTATTTTAGATACCAAATATGGCTTTAAAAGCATCCCATCATTAGTAAGTGGAGTTAATGCTTTTACATTTTGAATTGGAGTTGTTGTAATACCTTGACCAAATCCAGCATTATATATTTCTGTTTCATACTTAAAATCCAATTTACCTTTACTTTCATTAGGTAATTCAATACCAGTTTTACGACCAAATCCTAATTTTCTAAAATATTGACGTAACATAACGCTAGACATATGTCTATTAATAATATTAATAACTCCAACATTACTACTCATTGCATAACCTTTATCAAAAGTAATATAACCCCAACCTGATCTATTCCAGTCACCAATCTCAGTACCATCACTAGTAACAAACACACCTGATTCATAAGATTCATTTCCATCATAAACACCATTTTCCATAGCTGCCATATAAGTAAATGTCTTCATAGTAGAACCAGGTTCATATGGACTTTGAGCAAATACATCTAAATAATTTGATATATCTCTTTTATTAGGATCAAAACTAGGAGAAGATGAAGTACCTAAAACAGCACCTGTCTTCGCATCTAATACAGTAATAGTAAACCATTCCCAATCATAATCCTTATCAGAATTAGCAATTGCTTGATCTATAAAAAATTGAACATTAGAATCAATAGTTAAATAAATATCTTTACCTTGTATCGCATCTTTAGTAATAACTGGGGTATTAGCTATTCTATATCCTTTTAAATCCTTTTGATATGTAGTAGAACCAGCTTCACCCTTTAATATCCCATTATATTGCTTTTCTATACCCATTTCACCAGTAATAGTACCATCTTCATTATTCTTAGTATAACCAATAGTATATGATGCAAAATTACCTTTAGGATAATATCTTTTAAAACTCTCAATAAAATCAAGTCCAGGTAAATTTAAGTCTTCTATTTGCTTCTTAGTAATTTCATTAAGCCCCCTACCTTTAGTACCAAATTCTACTTGATATACATTTTCTTTATTTAAATAATTAAGAACCTCATCCTTTTCCATTCCAAGTATAGGAGCTAACTTCTCAGCAGTTTCTTCCTTATTAACTACATGTTGAGGCCTTTTCTTATTAGTTGTGCGCTTCTTATCTAAATAAGCTATCAATTTATAAGAAGCAACATTCTGTGCAAGTATATCATTATCACTAGAATAAATACTACCACGTTTAGCTTCTATTATATCTGTACGTGTAGTACGTTTAGAAGCCAAAGTCTTTAGATTAATTCCATCTATTTTATCACTCATTCCAAGTTGTATTACTCTTCCAATCATTAGGCAAAATAAAAGAAGAGAACCTAATATAAATAACTTGGAATATTTAATACTATTTTTTCTCTTCTTTTTTTTCAAGATATCACATCCTAATGATTAGTTATCTTCACTAACCGATTTTATATTACTATTATTATAACGCAATCCTTGTTGTTCTGCAACTTCCTGTATCTTAGTTAAAGAAGCTAACTCATCTATTGTCATAGCTAATGACTCATTAGTTTTCTTTTGAGCTTCTATTTCTTTCTTTTGTTTTTCAACTTCAAAATTTACTTTAGCAAGTGTAGCCTTAGAAAAAACAATTGAAACAGGAGCAATTACAAGTAAAAAAATCGCTAATGAATATATTAATTTTTCAAATTTAGACATCTTAACACGTTTTTTAACTTTCTTTGACATATAATCATCTCCTATTTTATTTTTTCTATAACTCTAAGTTTAGAACTTCTAGCACGAGGATTTCTTTCTAGTTCCTCCTCACTTGGAACTATTGCTTTATTTACCACTAACTTAAAGTCAGGTAAATACTCTTCCGGAATATTAGGAAGACCTTTTATTCTTTCATCTATCTTACATTTCTCTCTAAAAATATTTTTAACTAATCTATCTTCTAAAGAGTGAAATGTGATAACCGCTACTCTTCCACCTACATTTAATAATTCTAATGCTTGATTAATTGCAGGTTCTATAACATCTAACTCATGATTTACTTCAATTCTAATTGCTTGAAATATTTGACGAGCAGGATGTTTATCTATTCTAAATTTCATAGGTACAGCAGTTTTAATTACTTCTACCAATTCAAGAGTTGTTTCAATTGGTTTATTACTTCTATACTCTACTATTTTTTTTGCAATATTATTTGAAAACTTATCTTCACCATATTTATTAAATATACGAATAAGTTCCTCTCTACTATAATTATTAACTACATCATAAGCAGTTAATGAATTATTATCTCTATCCATTCGCATATCAAGCCTAGCATCTTCATGAAAAGAAAAACCTCTAGAAGCATCATCTAATTGAGGAGAAGAAACTCCTAAATCAAATAAAACTCCATCAACTCTTTCAACACCAAGTTTTTCAAGTTCTTCTTTCATATGTACAAAGTTGCTTTTGATGATAGTGAAGTTAGTACCGACCTTAGAGAGACGATCGGTACTATGCCGAATTGCTTCACTATCTTGGTCAAAGGCGAATAAATAACCCTTTTTTATTCTATC
>CACZQV010000062.1 GCA_902783435.1 uncultured Erysipelotrichaceae bacterium
AAATATTTATAATCAACTGCATCTACTTTTTCTCTCATTGAATAAGTTTTTCCATCTTCTGCAATTCTTCTTGTTTCTTGAACTACTTTTTCACCTTTACTTAATAGTTCACTTTGTCTTTTAATTTCATATTCAATAGCAGCCCTAACATTATTAAATGCATTGATGTTTTTCATCTCAACCTTAGTACCAAGTTCAGTATCAGTATCTTTCATTAATGAAATATTAACATCACATCTCATTTGACCATAATTTGATTTAGCTTCACTTACACCTAAGAATAAGAATACATCACGTAAATCTTCAAGATAAGCTACTGCTTCATCAGCAGACTCAATACATGGATCAGTAACTATTTCTAATAGTGGTACTCCACTACGGTTATAATCTATTAATGAATACTTTGGATAATGTTCTAATGAAGCTGTATCTTCTTCTAGATGTATATCATGAAGAGTAACTCTTTTTACTTTTCCATTTACTAAAACATCTAAGTATCCTCCTAAACCAACTGGTTTAGTATTTTGTGTAATTTGATAACCTTTAGGTAAATCAGCATAATAATAATTTTTTCTATCAAATATTATTTCATCAGGTAATTTACAATGTAGTGCCATAGATGTAAATAATGCTTTTCTAACTGCTTCACGATTTGCGATTGGAAGTATTCCAGGTAATCCTAAATCAACTGTTCCTACATTAATGTTATGTGCTTCAGTAAATTCATTAGGTGCGAATGAAAAGTTCTTTGACTTAGTTTCTAATTCACAGTGAACTTCAAGTCCTATTACAACTTTATACATCTATATCACCTACCTTACTATATATATCTTTTAATCCTGTAACTTTTTCTACATAGTTTGCGATATTAAGTACTACATCATCTTCTCTTACTCTTCCTGTAATATTAATACCTACTGGCATATCATTTACCATAGTATAAGGTAAAGTAATTGATGGGAATCCTCCAAAGTTACCAATAGCTAAATGATTTTCAAGTATTAAATATCTATCAGATAATTTTTCACTTGTAGCATCAAACTTAGCAGCAGGTCCTCCACTACATGGAGCTATCATTCCATCGTATTCCTTAAAGAATTCATTCATCTTATCAACTATCATTCTACGAACTCTTTGTGCATTTAAGAATAATTTTTCTTGATTTTCTCTTTGTAGAATATAACTACCTAGAATAAATCTTCTCTTAATTAATTCACTAAATCCTTTAGTTCTCGCATCAAACATAATTTCTTCAACAGAGTCACCATCACCTCTTGGACCAAATTGAATACCTGTAAGATTTGAGTTATTAGAAGTAGCTTCTGCACAACTTATACACATATAAGTAGGATAAATTGCCTCAAGTAATGCCTTATCCATTGATACTTCTTCTATTATAAATCCTTCTTCTTTAAGTTTATCTAATGTCTTATGGAAATCTTCTAATGTTTTTTGTAATACTTCATCATCTACATCTTTATAAGTATCTTTACCACATATTTCTTTTATATAGAATAATTTTTTACCCTTAATATCATTATCTATTAAATCTTCATATGTTTTTCCATCATTATTTAAAGTAACCATGTCATTTATATCTTTACCCTTTAATACATCAGTAACGATTGCACAATCTCTAACATTTCTTGTAAATAATCCAACATGATCTAGACTTGATGCAAAAGCAAATAATCCATATCTTGAAATTCTACCATATGTTGGTTTAAATCCAACTACTCCACCAAGTGAAGCAGGTTTTCTTACAGAGTCTCCTGTATCAGATCCAATTGAGAAAGGAACGATACCTAAGGCAACAGATGCTGCAGATCCTGCAGAACTACCACCAATCATACAATCTTTATTCCAAGGGTTTTTAACTACACCAGTGTGTCCTGTAGTACCAGTACCACCCATAGCAAGTTCATCTAATACAGTTTTTCCAACTAATACTGCACCTGCACTTCTTAATTTCTTATAAACAGTTGCGTCATAAACAGGTACATAATCTTTTAATATATTAGATGAAGCTGTAGTAAGTATTCCAGTAGTAGAAAAATTATCTTTTAATGCATAAGGAATACCATTAATTTTACTATCTCTATCTTTATATTTACATTTATCAATTATAGTTACAAAAGAATTATAATCATCTTGAAAATAATGAGCCAATCTATTAGATTTATCAAATAACTCTTCAGCAGTTACTTCACCCTTATCTAATTCTTCACGTAACTCTAAAATACTTTTTCCCCTATACATATTATTCACCTTCTCCCACTACTTTAGGAACTTTAACTTGATCATTAACTTGATGTTTAGCATTTTCTAATACTTCACTTGTAGTTAAATAATCTCCTACTTCATCTTCTCTTAAACTAGCTTCTTCTAATTTAAATGGAAATGTCATTGGTTCTACATCACTAATATTAGGTATTTTACCTATTAAATCCATTTGTTTTAAAATAACTTCAAATTCTTCTTGTAATGTTTCATACTCGCTTTCTTCCATATCGAACATTAGCTTATGAGCATAGTCTTTTAACTTTTCTTTTTCTATCATAATAATCCTCCTTAAATATAAAAAAATACTAGTTTCATTCCTTAATTTAAATAAGGGACGAAAACTAGTATTTCCGCGGTACCACCCAAATTATTATATAAATATAA
>CACZQV010000063.1 GCA_902783435.1 uncultured Erysipelotrichaceae bacterium
AGATAATCCAAGATTAGGACTTCATGAATTTAAAAAGAAATTTGGTGGAGACTATGTAGAATTTATTGGTGAATGGGATTATGTTACTAATAAATTTATGTACTTTGTATTTACTAAATTAGTACCTCTATATAGAAAGATGGTTAGAAAGAAAAGCAAGAAGGTGTTAGAAAATGAAATTAATAACTCTAAGTAAAGAAGAATTTAAAAAATTTGCAGATGTTCACCCTCAAATTACTTTTCATCAAACAGAAGAATGGGCTAATCTAAAAAAAGTAAATGGATGGGATTCTTACTATGTAGGATTAAAAGATAAAGATAAAATAGTTGCGGGTGCTCTATTATTATCTAAAACACTTCCTATTATAAAGAAGAAAATGTTTTATTCACCACGTGGTTTCTTAATAGATTATAATGATAAAGAAATATTAAAAACATTTACAGAAGAATTAAAAGTATTTGCTAAACGCGAAAAAGCTATCTTTGTAAAAATAGATCCATATGTAGAATATCAAGAACGTGATAACGATGGAAATATTGTAGAAGATGGATATAATAATAAAGAAGCAGTAGAAAATCTTAAATCTTTAGGATATAAATTCTTTGGATTTAACTTAATGCAAGATACTCTACAACCTAGATGGATGCATGTAATAGAAATAAATGGAAGAGACGAAGAAGAAGTTCAAAAAGATATGGAATCTAAAACTAGACAAATACTTCGTAAAAATGAAAAATCTTGTATTAAAACTAGAGAAATATCTAGAGACGAATTACCACTATTTAAATCTATTATGGAACATACTGGAGATAGAAGAGACTTTATAGATAGACCACTATCATATTATGAAGCTATGTGGGATAATTTATATGACTCTGGAATATTAAAAATATTGATCGCAGATATAGATTTTGATGAATATTTAGAAAATACTAAAAAAGAATTAGAAGAAACAGAAAAAGCTCTAAAATCAAGAATTTATAAACATGATAATAATATACTTCAAATGAATGAAAAAAAATACATATCTTCTAATAAACAAGATGAAGATACTATAGAAAGATTAAATAAACAAATAGATAAAATAAATGACTATATTAAAGAATATGGTCATACAAAAACATTAGGTACTATTTTATTCCTAATCTATGGTAATGAAGTATTATCATTATTTGGTGGAACAGATGATAACCTAATGCAATTTCAATCAGCTTACACAGTACATTATGCAGGAGTTAAATATGCTATAGATAATGGTTATAAAAGATATAATTTCTATGGTATCACAGGTGACTTTAGAAAAGAAAATCCATTATACGGATTATATCTATTTAAAAAATCATTTGGTGGACATGTTGTAGAACTAATTGGAGAATATGATCTAATAATATCTAAATTCTGGTATAACACTTATAATATAGCTTTTAAACTATATCATGGTATTAAAAAAATAGGTAAAAAATAAAGAAGCAAAAGCTTCTTTTATTTTTTCATAATTATTCTTTTTATAGTTCTAAATATACCATTACCAAATACACGTTTTATTAACCTAGTATAATATCCATATAAGAAATATACTATTATACCAATAATCATATAAACTAATATTATTAATAAATTCATAAGTCTAGTAGTAGAATAAATTGGTATAAATAATTTGACTATGAATAATACTAATATCATTAATATAGAAGCACACATTACATCAAATCCATTTTTAATAACTTCTTCAAAACTAATACTATATTTAAACCTTAAAATTATTAAACAAATTACAAATGATACAAAATACCCAATTATACTCGCAGTAATTACTCCATAATATGGAGGTAAACTCATCTTATAAAAAGACATAAGTAAATAATTAGTTAAAAGTATTTTTAAAACAACTCCACTAATTAAACTAATAAATACTGCTTTATAATCTTTAAGTGTTTGTAGAGTACTAACCATAGCTGTAAATAAACCTATAAATAAACCTACAAATATATAGTATGATAACACACTAGGTCCATATACACTTTTACCATAAAATAACATCCATACTGGTTTAGCTAAAAAACTAATTCCTAAAGTCATTGGTACTGTTAAAAATAAAAGTATATTTAAAGCTTGATTAACTTTCTTATTAATAGCTTCCTTATCTTTCTTAACTACACTCTCAGTTAAATTAGGTATTAAACTAACTACTACACCAGTTGATACAGATAAAATAATCATATTAAATTTAGCTGACCATGTAGAAAGCATTGAATAAACCACTTCCGCATCTCCTACTTTATAAGATGCATAATTAACTAATCCTTTAACTACAGTAACCATATCTACATAATTATATAAAGATTTAAATACATCTATTAATATAAATGGTATAGAATAATACACTATTTTTTTAAATATAATCTTATTACTAATAATAGGTTCATTTACTTTTCTAACTTTTTCATTAAATACAGATCTATTTTTAATCCTTTTAACTAACAAATAGAAATAAGAGAAAATTGCCCCTACGGTAGCTCCAAATAAAGCTATACCTACAGAACTAGTTAAATCTAATTTAAATACTTTTAAAGCTGTAAAACTACCAAATATAATTATTAATACCCTAATAAACTGTTCTATAACTTGAGATATTGAAGGAGGAGAAAATAATCTATGTCCTTCAAAATAACCCCTATATATACTTAATACTGGTACTACAAGTATAGCTGTTCCAATAACCCTAATAACAAAAGTAACATCTTTTATACTACTACCGCCATGAACATTACCAAGTACTGCTTTCGCAAGTAATGGTGCACATATAAGTATAATTAAAAAACAAATTAATCCAAGTATTAAAGCTATTCTTTTACCTATAGCAAATACCCTTTTCTTTGCATTATAATAACCTAGAGTTTGGTATTCAGATACTAATTTACTAATAGCTAATGGAATACCAGCAGAAGCTAATGACATAAATACAGAATATATAGTATAAGCATATCCATATAAAGCTCCACCTTCATCTCCAATAACAGCATGAAAAGGAATTACATAAAGAATTCCTAAAATCTTCGCAATAACAATACCTAAAGTTGTGATAAAAGCACCCTTAACAAAAGTACTCTTCTTCATAGTTACATCCTTCTTCATATATCCTCCACTATGAATATTATATCACACTTCAGTATAAATAATCATCGCTGAAAAACAAAATATCTGTTCTTCACTAAAAATAGAAGTACTAACCTGATATTTAATATCAATAACTTCTATATTATTAGAAGAAATAAATTCATTAATATCTTCTTCTAAATCAATTTCATCTTCATAATCAAATATCTTAACTTTCATAAAATAAGTATAAAATATTTTATCCACAAAAATTGTCAAAAAAAAGAAGATTATTCATCTTCATTTTTTATTTTAGTTTTAGGTTTTAATTCAGTCATTTCTACACCAATTTCCTCTATCTTTGGCATACTTTCATGTTTTAATCTATCTTTAATATCTAATTCATATATAGAATCACATACCTTATATCTATAAAAAGCTTTTATTGAAGAAAAATCACCATCTAATAAAGCTTTATTCATCGCAGTATGATATTCAGTTCTTTCATTACTTTTAACATATATTGGTGGAAGTCCAGCATCACACATTAATTTATTAATAAAAGCTCTAACAGTTCTACCATTACCATCACTAAATGGATGAATTCTGATTAATTCAACTTTTAATTCAACACATTGATCTAAATAATCTAATAATTCAGTTGTATCAAAACTATGCTTTACAAATTTAGAATATTCATGTAAATAATCTGCATCTCCACTAATTTCATGAATTTTCTCATAAATTCTATCTGCTTCACATAATTCAATACCAGTACCAGGTAAAAAAGCTTGTCTTGTTCTAAAAACACCAGCACATTCTGGATGTGGTGCATGAGAAAATAACTTTTGATGTAATTCTTTTAATGAATAAATACTAAAATACTTATCAAACTCTTCAGTTAACATATATTCATACATATCACCAAGTCCTAATATTTCTTCTTGTCCATGAATATCTTTATCATTTACCCCTTCAAGTTCACTTTCATTTTTAGCATACTTTTTAATAAAACTTCTTTTCATATTATTAAATTCTACTTCATTAGGATGTAATTCATAATATAATTTAATTAGTTTAGTAGGAATCTCTTTATCTTCAACTGCTAATGTTTTTTCATGCTTACGTTTCTTATATCCTTCAAATATATAATCTATCATGAAAGGTATATCTAAATCAGCTTTTTCCAAAACATATTGAACGATTCTTCTTTGAGTTCCACCATCAACTTGATTTAATTTACTTTTTTCAAATTGATCCATAATATCGCCCCTTAAAATTTCGCTTATTATAACACTTTTTAGTTAAAATGTCAAAAAAATAAGAGGAACATCCTCTTATTTAACAACTATATTAACTATTTTTCCTTTAATTACTATTACTTTAACTACTTCTTTTCCTTCCATATGTTTCTTAACATTTTCATTATCCATAGCTTTTTCTTTAATAGAATTATCATCGTCATCTACTCTAATTTGAATAGTACCACGTACCTTACCATTAACTTGTACAGCTATTTCTTTAGTAGTTTCAACAGTCTTTGATTCATCATATACTGGCCAAGTAGATTCACATATTGGACTATATCCAATTTGTTCATTTAACTCTTCAGTAATATGAGGAGCTATTGGATTTAATAATTGTAATAATAAATGATAATCATCTTTAGTAATAGAATCTAAATCATCATAAGCATTAGCTAAAATCATTAAACTAGATATTACTGTATTATAACCCATATGAGTTAAATCATATTCAATTTTCTTAATAGTCTTATTTTGAAGAGCTTCTAAACTATCTGTATAACCAGAATTATCATTTACTTTATCTTTTAATCTAGCTATTTTATCTAAGAATCTCTTACATCCTCTTAATGATTCAGTACTCCATGGAGCATCCATTTGATAATCTCCCATAAACATTTCATATGTACGAAGTGTATCAGCACCATATTCATTAACTATATCATCAGGGTTAATAACATTACCTTTAGATTTAGACATTTTAACTCCATCACTACCAAGTACCATACCATGACTTACTCTAGTCCAAATCATTTCTTTATTAGGAACTAATCCGATATTATATAAGAATTGTACCCAGAAACGAGCATATAGTAAGTGACGTGCAGTATGTTCCATACCACCATTATACCAATCTACTCTATTCCAGTATTTCATTGCATCCATTGAAGCAAATTCTTTATCGTTATGAGCATCCATAAATCTTAAGAAATACCATGAAGATCCTGCCCAGTTAGGCATAGTGTCTGTCTCTCTCTTTGCTTCTCCTCCACATTTAGGGCATTTACAATTAACCCAATCAGTGATATTAGCAAGAGGTGATTCACCATCTTCAGTAGGTTCATATTCTGCTACATCTGGTAATAATAATGGTAAATCTTCTTCATTCATTGGAACCCATCCACACTTAGGACAATTAATCATTGGAATTGGTTCACCCCAGAATCTTTGTCTAGAGAAAATCCAATCTCTCATTTTATAATTATTAACTCGTCTACCAAATCCTTTTTCTTCAATCATATCAGAAATTTTTTCACGAGCTTCATCAACTGTCATACCATCAAATTCTTCTGAATTCATCATCTTATAATCATGTCCCATGTATTCAGTCTTTTCAATAGCATGTTCAGATATATCTCCACAATCAATAACTTGAATAATTTCAAGATTATGTTCCTTAGCATATTCAAAGTCTCTTTGATCATGACTTGGTACTGCCATAACAGCTCCTGTACCATAATCACCTAATACAAAGTCTCCTAAGAATACTGGAACTTCTTTACCATTAACTGGATTAATTGCTTTAATACCTTTAACTTCTACACCAGTTTTACCTTTATTAAGTTCAGTTCTATCCATTGCAGACTTCATAGAAGTTTCTTTGATATATTGATTAACTTCATCAACATTTTCAATCCTAGGCATTAATTCTTTAATTAATTTTCCATCAGGTGCAATTACAAAGAAAGTAATACCATAAATAGTTTCAGGACATGTAGTAAAGATACTAAATTTACCTCCACCAACAATATCAACATCAACTTCTACACCAGTACTTTTACCTATCCAGTTGATTTGTCCTAACTTAACTCTATCTGCGAAATTAGTATCATCAAGTCCCTTTAATAAGTCTTCTGAATAATCACTCATTCTAAGCATCCATTGACTCTTTTCTTTTTGTTCTACTTGGCTACCACATCTTTCACATACTCCACCAGCTGCATCTTCATTACTTAATACACTCTTACAAGTAGGACACCAGTTAACTGGAATAGTATCCTTATAAGCCATACCATGTTTATAGAATTGTAAGAATTGCCATTGAGTCCATTTATAATATTCTGGATCAGTTGTAGAAAATTCTCTATCCCAATCAAATGAGAAACCAATAGACTTCATTTGAGCTTTAAATGTTTTAATATTTTCCTTAACAGCTTCTTTTGGATGAATATGATTCTTTATTGCATATTGTTCTGCAGGTGCACCAAATGCATCCCATCCCATTGGATAAAGTACATTATA
>CACZQV010000064.1 GCA_902783435.1 uncultured Erysipelotrichaceae bacterium
TAATAGAATTAATGCAAGAAAAAGAATTTGAAGATATTAAAGTAATAGATATATGTAAACAATCTCTTATTAATAGATCTACATTTTATGATCATTTTAATGATAAATTTGAATTATTAAATTCATTCATGAATGATTTAAAAATAGAATTATTAGAACACTTAAAAGAATCAAAAAACTTAAAATATAAAACTATAAAAGAATACTTCATTATAATAGTAAAAGAATTATTTACATATATTAATAAAAATATAAATGTCTATTCAATTCTTTCAATCATAAAAAAGAACTACAATTCAGTAGCCCGTGATATGTTATTTGATGCAGCTCACACAGCAGTATGTGAAGAATTAAATGAACATTGTATTAATCATTCTAACATTCCAAATGAATCTATATCATTATTTTATTTAAGTGGAGTTATCACAATACTTACCGAATCAGTAAAAGATCCAAATAAATTTAGTGAAGATAAAGTATTAGAAGAATTAGATAAACTTATTCCAGAACTTGATTACTTAGAATTAAAAAAATAGGATTAAATCCTATTTTTTATTTCCTAAATAAATTATTAAATAAACCTTTTAATCTTATTAAACTATATATTTCTGGATTATCCCATATACATTTAATAGCAGTCTTTAATATATCATTAGTTTCTCCTGGAGCTAATGTATATTTACTTCTAGGATAAGTATAATCATAGAAGAATATTGGTATTTGTAATTCATAATCTAACATAACTATTTCAGAATTATAATCTGCAAGTGGTAACTCTTTCTTTAGACCATATAAAGATGTTATAAATAAAGAATGCTTATTAGTACAAGTAGTAACAACATGTCCTAAACATACATCTATTACACTTAATTGATTTTTTAAATCATTAATAGTCTTAGAAACATCCATATGAAAATCAAATATAATTAAATCAAATTGACTACTATCTATAATATTAACTATATTATTAATATTATTTAAATAATTATAATCTAATTTAATAAACTGAATATTAGGATTATTAACTGGATTTAATCCATTTGCAAGTAAATTAACTAAAGTAAGATTTCTCTCTTCAGTTATTATTAAACATTTCTTACCAGCTTTAGCTAACATATCAGCTAAAGTATTATCATACTTAATACTTTCTACTACTGGAGATATATCATATTTTGTATCTAATTTGATTATAGAATAAAATGGTATATTAACATTATCAGTTTTTAAAACATCACTAGCGTTATTTTTTATAACATTAATAAATTTATCATAATTAGTTCTTCTAGTATTAAAGAATAAAATAGTATCATTATTTTCTATTAAACAATCATTTGTAGCACAAAAACCGGTAGCTACACATGGTCTAATATTAGATTCTTGTAAAGATATAAGTTTTTTATCTGTTTCACTCCATCTTTCACAAGAACATGCAAAAAACATTTTCTTTAAGAAATCATTTTGATCTTTAGTAAGTTCATCTCCAATACTATCTTTACCTATAATAAATCCTACAGTAATATGTTCATCTATATGATATTTAATATAATTAACTATAGTTATAAGTTTCTTATATTCATTAATTGATTGTTGAGTAAGTAATAAATGTAAAAATACTTTTCTATCACTACCTAAACCTAACATAGTAACTAATTTATTAATAGAATCAACAATCTTATCATTAGTAGGTTCTAAAAATACATGTAATTTTGAGTTTTCTACTTCTAATGATTTCTTTATATTTATAAATGTTTGATTATTAATAATATTTTCATTTAATATATTTTCATTAATATAATCTACTTCTCTTCTATATGTATCTCCTAAAAAGAATCTTTCATATGCGCTTCTATACTCTACTGAATCTATAACAGCTGTAGTAAAATAAGAAGTTTCTTTAGTTCTAGCTAAATTAGGCATACATTGATCTATAGAAATACTATAACTTCCTTTTTTTTCTATTCCTAATCCATTTATTAAAAATAATACACTTTTCTTCATATTATCACCTAATATATATAGTACAACGAAATAGAAAATAAATTAATAAAAAAACGTAAAATAATTATTATTTTACGTTAATCTAATCTAGGAGTTAGTATTTCATAACCATCTTCTGTAACTAATATTGTATGTTCATAATGTGCTGCGTCACTTCCATCTTCAGTTCTCACAGTCCAATCATCATCTTCTACATATACATGTCTATCACCAAAAGTAAGCATTGGTTCAATACATATAACCATACCTGGTTTTAAACGAGGTCCAGTATTAGGAATACCAAAGTTAGGTACTTCTGGATCTTCATGCATATCACGTCCTATACCATGACCACATAACTCACGAACTACTCCTAAGTTATGACTTTCAGCATATTCTTGTACTGCATGAGATATATCACCTATTCTATTTCCTGGTTTAACCATTTCAACACCTTTATATAAAGCTTTTTCAGTATGTTCCATTAAATACTTCTTATCACTATCAATTTCACCTACTGCATATGTCCAAGCTGCATCTCCTTGATAACCTTTATATCCAATAACTACATCTATTGTGATAATATCACCATCTTTTAATATATCAGTATCATGAGGTATTCCATGTACTACTACATCATTAACACTAGTACAAAGTGCACAAGGATAACCCTCATAACCAATACAAGATGCTACAGCGTCATTAGATTCAATAAACTCAGTACATAACCTATCCAATTCTAAAGTACTAATCCCAGCCTTAATATAAGGTTTAATAAACTTATGCATTTCTGATACAAGCATTCCTGCTTTTCTCATTAATTCTATTTCTCTTTCACTTTTAATAGTAATCATCTTATCACTTCCAAACAACTAGATTATACTAAAAAAACAATAATTATTCAATAAAAAAAGAAGATTACTCTTCTTTTAATATATATACCCTGAGAAATACTTTTTAATTAAATCTATATCTTTTTGCCTCATAGCAGATTGATTTGAATTTATATAATGTCCTGTATTATTAAATGGATTTATACATATACCATTTTCATCAAAAGTATAATTAACTCCATCTATTTCATAAGTACCATTTGCATAAGCACCACAGTCAACATACCCATTTCCATCTGCATCAGATTTAGAAAAATAGAACCAATTATCACTACTATCTTTTACCCATCCAAGTTGAGCAATACCGTCTACAATGTAATATAAACGTGAATCACCATATGTATCAGGTAATACATGGAATCCGTTTTCTATTCTTATTCCAGTATTATAATATGACCATTGTTGATCTTCTAAACTTGTACTTGTAGATTCATTAACAAATATCCATCCATGTAATGCCCATTGTGCATATAAATTTAAATATTTATTAATTGTATTAGCAGGAATTGTCGCTCCATTGCCATATGGAGTACCAGAACCATTACTACTAGTATTCCATCCTGTAAATACATAATGCTCTCTAGTAAATGTATTAGAACTTAATGTATTACTAACTGCACTATTAACTCTTTGTGTACTCATACTACCAGTTCCACCATTAGCATTATATATAATTGACACTTTACCTTTTTCAGTGAAATATCCAGGATCACTAGAACCACCATCATAATGAGCATATGCTTTATCGATATGATTAGCATCATATACAGTACCAGCACCACCCACTAAACTAACGCAATCATAGAACATTCTTCCACTACCTGTAACATTCGCAACAGTAAATAATGAAGATACATAAACAGTAGATAAATTTGTACAACCTTCAAACATACCACTATTTACAGCACTACTACCAACACTAGTTAAACTACTTGTATCAAAACTTGTTAAATCTAAACTTGTTAGACTACTACAATTACTAAATAAACCAAACATTCTAACAACATTACTTGTATCAAAATTATTACCAAATACTATACTTTGTAGGCTTGTACATCCTGAAAACAACTCACCCATATCAGTTAAACTTTGTGTATTAAAAGTACTCATATCTATACTTGTTAAACTACTACATCCATAGAACATAGAATCCATAGTAGTTATATTTCTTGTATCAAAACTACTCAAATTTACACTAAGCAAATGTTCACATCCACGAAACATACCAGTCGTAGTAGTAACATTACCAGTATTAATATTTAAATTTACTAATAAAAGATTACTGCATCCATAGAATAAACAACTTAAACTTGTAACATTTCTTGTATCTAAAACACTAAAATCAATACTCTCTAAACTAGTACATCCATCAAAAATTAAACTCATATCAGTTACATTAGGAGTTTTTAAGCCACTTAAATCCACTGTGACCAAACTACTATCTGAAGCAAACATTCTACTTATATTTGTAATATTATTAGTTGTTCCTGCAAAAGAAATATCTACATCAGTAAGATTTGGATGATAAGCAAGCATTTGATATAAATTTGAAGCTGCTGAAACATTTATATTTTTTAATGATATTTTTTCCAGAGAATCATCATAACCACCAAATACCATATTATTATTAGTACTTAGTATTATATTATCAGCAACTATTTCTTTAATATTTTTTGTCATAGAAGCAGAGAAAAGAAAACTAGAAGAACCAAGAGTACGAAAATCCCAATTACTTATATTTAATTTAACTAAATTATTACTTCCTGTAAACATTCCTCCTACACTAGTTAAACTAGATGTATTAAATGTACTTAAATCTAATTCTGTTAAACCAGTACAATTTGCAAACATAGTACCCATATTAGTAACACTTCTTGTATCAAGAACACTTAAATCTAATTCTGTCAAACTTCTACAACCATAAAACATATTAGCCATATTAGTTACATTACTAGTATCAATCCCAGTAAAATCAATGTTTTTTAAAGCAAAGTCTTCTAAAAATAAAGAACTCATATTAGTTACTTTGCTAGCATCAGAATTTTTGAAAGAAATTTCTTCTAAAGTATGCAATCCACCAAATGCAAAATACATACTTTGCGCAAATGTTGCATTTTCTACTATTATTTTTTTTATGCAAGTATCATTTGAATTAAATATATACACTCCTATTGAAGGATATGTATTAAAATATGGACAATGATAAAAATCCCAATTACTTATATTTAGTTCAGTTAAGCTGGTACATCCAACTAATAAAGAACTCATATCAGTAACATTTTCAATATCAAATTCACTCAAATCTAATGATGGTAAACTTGAACAATTAACAAACATAGCACTCATACTAGTTACTTTGCTTGTATTAAAACCAGCAAAATTTATATTTTTTAACCCAGTACAATTTAAAAACATAGAACTAAAATTAGTAACATTTAATGTATCTAAATCACTTAAATCTAAGTACTCTAAACTAGGACAATTTAAAAACATATAGCTCATATCTATTATACTACTTGTATTTATATTATCAAAATCTACTGAAACTAAATTTGGACAATTTGAAAACATATTATTCATACTAGTAACACTACCAGTATTAACATTTGACATATTAATAGTTTCTAATTCAGTACACCCAGTATTAAATAAGCCTGAAAGTGATGTTAAACTATCAAAACTCAAACCACTTATATTTACTGTTTTTAATTTTGAAGCTCCTCCAAAAATTCCAGAGAAAGTAGTTACTTTACTTACATCCATTCCACTTAAATCAATACTTGTAGCAGTCGTTGATGAAAACATTGTAGTCATATCAGTTACTTTAGATGCATTCCATCCACTTATATTAATACTTGTAGTAGTTGTGGAAGCAAACATAGCAGTCATATCAGTAACATTACTTGTATCCCAACTACGTAAATCAAAAGAAGTCTTTTTACTCCAATTAAACATCGCAGTCATATTAGTAACATTACTTATATCTAATTTAGTTAAATCAATATTATTTAAATCAGCATTAGAAAACATACCACTCATATTAGTAACCCTACTAGTATCTAACTTAGATAAATCTAAAGTTTCAAAACTAGTACCTGAGAACATACTACCCATATTAGTAACATTACTTGTATCCAATTTAGTTAAATCAAGTGAAGTTAGTCCTACACCACCAAATGCACCTTGTAGTGTAGTAACACTACTTGAATATAAATTATCTAAACTTAAATTAGCTAAAGATTTCATACCATTAAATAGATATGAACTATCTGCATTTAGATCTGCTGAATTTGCTTCACTCCACCAATATATTGTTCCATTATCAAACCAAGCATATATTGGATTTTCTGAATCATCACTAGATATAATATTATCTTCAGTCATTTGACTTATATCAGGTGCAGTATTACTTCTTTCAAATGAAGTTATACTTGTATCATTTACACTATATGGTCTAGTCTCAGGTAATGTATCTCCAGCTAATTTTTTTATTTTTGCATTTACATTTTGTCCTGTATCAAATGTAGAAACTCTCTCAGTCCAATGTGCATAATATGTTAAATTTCCATCTGGTATAGTATTTTCATCTATTTTTGTTCCTTCTTCTAATTCTGTATACCATCCATCAAACAAATATCCCATTCTTGTTGGTGTAGGTAATTCTCCTATAGGTAGTTCCATTACTACTTTTTTTGTTACTTCATCTACATCTCCACCATTAGGATTAAATGTAATCGTATATTTTTCAGTATCTCTATCTATTGCATCTTTATTTGTTTGTTCATATGGTACTTTTGTTTCTATACTTATTTGTTGCTCGTCTAAAGCATTTTCTGCATCTTTATCATATTCTATTCTTATACGATATTTTTGTCTTTCACCAGTTTTAAGTAAATGATTTTTCTTTAATTCTCCACCATCAGCATATTTAATTGTATAAATCAAACCTTCTGGTAAATTTATTATTTCCCCATTTTCATCAGTTACTATAGGAATTAATGAATTTACCGAAAGTACTCCATCTATACTACCTTCATTTACCGCATCTACTGTAAATTCATAAAAATCTCCTGGAAGAGCTAATTCTGCAGTATATGTTACTGTATTTTTTTCTTCATTTACTATTGGAGTAACATCTACTGTTGAACCACTAGTTACTTCTACACTATCTGCATCCCATACTATTTTCCATGTATTTTTCTTAAAACCTGCAAAACCTTTAATATCTATAGTCTTACTAAGTACAGCATATCCAATAAATAATGTAAAAGCTATAATTAACACTAAAATTATTTTATTATTTTTTCTACGATATTTTCTCATAATACACTCACCCTATTATATAATTAATATATCATTTGAATAGAAAAATATCAATAAAAAAAAGATGGATTATTCATCCATCATATTATCTATACTATTTAATGCATCCTTTTTAATATCCATCATTTTATTCATAATTTCAGGATGTTCTTTCAAATATGTATATCCCATAATACCCATACCAATTATTATAGCCATATACATCATTGTAGACATTTTCATATAATCACCTCTAAGATTAGTATGAACAAATATATTTAATCTATACCATTAATTAAATAATCTTTAATAGTAGTACGTCTATTATCATCATTTATATTTTTTGATGCTTCTCTTAAAGCATTCATATTACCTACTAAATATATTTTCTTTTTTGCACGTGTTACCGCAGTATATATAAGCTTTTGATAAAGCATTTTATTATAACTTTTAACTATAGGTATAACTACTATATCAAATTCAGACCCCTGCGCTTTATGAATACTAATTGCATAAGCTAATCTAAAATTATTATAATTACTAGGAGTATATTTTACTAAATTATCATAAAAATCTATATATGTTTCTTTTTTAGGACTAGTAACTATTTTACTAACTAAACCTATATCTCCATTAAATACATTATCATCTGGCATATTAGATAGTTGTATTACTTTATCTTCTTCTCTTAAAATATATTCTGAAAACTTATTCTCGCATTTATGAGAATCTTTTGGATTAAAAATAGCTTGTACTTTATTATTAATCGCATCTATTCCATTCATTCCTTTATACATAGGCGCAAGTATTTGAAAATCTTTATAACTAATATCTTTATAAGTATTACAAATCTCACATATATTAGGAATTACATCTACATCACTACATTCTATAAACGTTAAATCTTCATCTATATTAAATATACTAGAATCTATATCTTGTCTTCTTATATCATAAGCTAGTGTAATTATATTAGAATCTTTTCCTTGTCTATAAAGTTCAGTTAATTCAATTACATTTAACATATCACTAGTTATCAAATCATGTAGTACATTACCTGGTCCTACACTAGGTAATTGATGATCATCACCTACTAATATTACTTTACAATTACTAGAAATTCCTCTAAGTAAACTAGCCATTAAATAAGTATCTATCATACTAGCTTCATCTATAATAACAAACTCTACTTTACTTTTATTATACTCATTAACTTGAAATTTATTATTATCTTTATTCCATTTTAAAAATCTATGAATAGTACTAGCTGGAAACTGTGTCGCTTCACTCATTCTTTTAGCCGCTCTTCCTGTAGGAGCAAGTAACGCAACTTTTTCAAATAACTTTTCATAAGTAAGTTTATTAAGTATTCTATAAAGTTCTAATATTCCTTTAACAATAGTAGTTTTACCAGTACCTGGTCCCCCAGTAATAATTAAAAAATCCTTTAAAATACTATTCTTAATAGCCTCCATTTGTCCTTTATTATATTTAATATTAAAGAAATTTTCCAAATCTTCTATACTACTATCTAATTTCTTAATAGTATGATCTTTATTACTATTTAACATTCTAAATCTTTTTACAATTAAACATTCAGCCTCATACATTTCTTTTAAATAAAATCTATTATCTTTTATTACTATTTTTAAATCTTTTTCTAAATTAGATATTACTTTATCAAATAAATCACTATCTATATTTACCCCTAATACTCTAGGTAAGAATAACGCAAGTTCTTCTCTATAGTAATATGAATGACCATAAGTATTACTAACTTCATTCATAATATAAATAAGTGCTGCACCTACTCTATTAATAGAATCTTTTTCTTCTCCATTATTTAACGCAATCATATCTATCTTTTTAAAATATATATCACTAATATCATCTATTAATTGATAAATATTATTATTAATAATGTCTTTTGTCTTATTTTGATATTTATTATAAATAGTCATAGAATCTTTTGTATTAAAACCTAAATCAGATAAATACATTATTACTTCATAACTAGATTCATATTCTTTTAACTTATTATGTAGTGTATCTACATTAGCTTTAGTTATACTAGGTATTAATAATAAATCATTAGGATTTTCTAAAATTATTTTTAAAGTGTCTTTTCCACATACATCTACAATAGCTTTAGCTTTCTTATCACCAATACCTTTAAATAAACCACTAGTTAAAAATTCTATTATTGAATCTTTTTCTTCTGGTTTAACTCTTTCATAACTATCTACTTGAAATTGTTCTCCATATTTTTCATGATTAACTAACTTTCCATAAAATATATAAGTATCCATATTATTTAATTCATGAAAGTATCCAGTAAAAGTAATACTTCTCCCAATATAATCAGAAAGTGATTCAGAATCAGTATCGCTCACCTTAAAAATACCGATTTTATAACCGGTATTATTTTCATATATACTTTTTGAATAACTTCCTTTTATATACATATTATTCTCCTATTACATATGGATATTCTATATCTTTTACTACTACATCTACTATCTCATTATGAGGTAGTTCTCTATTTATTTTAACATATAAAAAGTTACCTGTGTGTCCTAAACTATAACCATCTATATTTTCTTCTATTAAGACTGACACTTTTTTACCAATAAACTTTTTCATATATTCAATTTCTAATTCTTTTGAAACTTCTATTAATTTTCTAGAACGTATTTTTTTCTCATGTTCATCTACTTTTCCAGTCATACGAGATGCTGCAGTACCACGTCTTTCACTATATGGAAATACATGAAGTTTAGAAAAACCTATTTTTCTACATGTATCAATTGTCTTTTGAAATAATTCTTCACTCTCACCTGGAAAACCTACAATAACATCAGTACTAATAGCTATATCTGGTCTAATAGATCTAATTTCAGCTATTTTATTAAAGAAATAATCTAAATCATATTTTCTATTCATTGCTTTTAAAATCTCATTAGAACCAGCTTGTATAGGTATATGTAAGTGATCTACTAATACCTTAGAGTTTCTAAGTACATCTAAAACATCTTCATTTAACTCTGTAGTTTCAATAGAAGAAATTCTTAGTCTCTCAAGTCCTTCTATTTTAACTAATTTATTTAATAAATCAGCAAAACTAGTATCCAAGTCTTCTCCATAACTTCCTGTATGAATACCAGTTAAAACTACTTCTTTATATCCATGTTTTACTAAATCAGTAACTTCTTTTATTACAAGAGATTCATTTTTACTTCTACATTTACCCCTAACAAAAGGTATAATACAAAAAGTACAAAAGTTATCACAACCATCTTGTATCTTAACAAAAGCACGAGTTCTACCTGGAAAATTATTAATATACATATCTTCAAATTCTTTAATTCTACCAGTATATTGATTTTTTATAATTTCTTTATTTTTAAAATACTCATCTAAAAGTTCTACTATCTTAGATTTATCTTTATTACCAATAATTATATCTAATCCATCAATGGAAAGATCTGGATTAGCTTGTATAAAACATCCCATAGCTACAACACAAGCATTGGGATTACGTCTAATAGCTTGTCTAATCATCTTTCTACTTTTAGAATCACTATTATTAGTAACAGTACAAGTATTAATGATATATACATCACATATATCATCAAAATCTTTTATCTCATAACCAGCTTTTTTAAGTTCATTAATAACGTATTCAGACTCATACGTATTAACTTTACAACCTAAAGATAATACTCCTACACTTTTCATTTAATCACCATTTTCTTTAAAGTTTTTATACCACTCACTTATTTTCTCTTTAGCTTTAGTTATACCACTCTTAGCTTTTTCTTTACCTTCTTCTATATAAGGTTTATATACTTCATAAACATCCTTTACATTTTGTTTATCATTTTCATAAGTTTCTACTGTACTATTATATTTTTCTTCACCTACATAATTCTTATATTTATTCTTAATATTTTCTTTTACTTCTTTAGCTTTTTCAATCGCAGAAGAATAAGCTTTTTTAGAAGTATCTTTTATATTTTCCTTATAATTAGGATATTTACTTTCTATTTTAGAATCTATCTTAGTATAAATATCAATAATCTTTTCTTTACAAGCATCAGTTAAATCAGAAAACTTTTTACCTTTAATTTCTCCATCATAAAATATAAAATCAGTTAAAGTAATAAAAGTATTTCTAAGTGTTTTTTTCTCAGTTTCAGAAGTTTCTCGTCTTTCAACTATACTATCTACTTCTCCTGAAACATCTTCAATATAATTAACTAAATCATCATCTGTTTCTACTACTACATTATTATTACTATTATTAGTATTATTATTAGCAGTAGTACTATTAGTATTAGTATCAACATTATCATTACTATTATCAGTAACAATCAAATTATCTTTCTTATTCTTTTTTACTACACTACTTGTATTATTAGATTTTTTATGTGTAGTTTTATTACCTCTATCTACAATAATACACCCTATAACACATAGAATTAATACTATTACTAATACTATATCTATTATTAAATTCTTTTTCATAATAATCACCTCAATTGATAACAAATTATACCATATATTTTTAAATTTTTCAAATTAAAAAAAGTGATATAAATCACTTTAATCTAACTTTGATTGTAATTCTCTTAAAGTCATTAAGAATTCATTAGTCTTTTTAATCTCTTGATCTAATTTATCATAATCTGCAGTATTTTCAAGTTCCATATCAGTATTAGAAGTATCTCCTTTTTCTATACCAAATATTGGAGATATAATTGGACTACTTTTAAATTTCTTACTTTCTTCTTTCACTTCTTCTACTTTAATAGTATTAAAATCATCCATTGTAATTTGTTGTAATACTGGTTCTTCTTCTACAACTGGTGTTTCTAATTCTTCAACTGGTACTACATTTTCTATAATAAAAGTATCTTCAATCTTAGTAGATTCTTTACCTACTTTTTCTTCTAATTCTTGTAATGTTATAGGTTCATTACCTTCATCTGCATATTGAGTTAACTCATTTGCTTCATACATATCTTTACTCTTTTTAACTAATTCTTCTAAACTAATAATTGCATTTTCTTCTTGTTTTTCTTCATAATTAGTTAAACTAATATTATTATTTTCTTCTTCATTAATAATTTCTTCTTGTTTTCTTAATTCTTCTTCTAATTTTTTTAATTCCATTTGAGCAGTTTTTTGATCTGGTTCAATAGTAGTATATTGTAATTGTTCTTCTTCCTTATTTTCTACTACAGGAGTTATTTCTACTCTTTCAGGAACTACTATTGGAGTAGATGTAGCTTCTTCTACAGATTCAACTACTTCAAGTACTGGTTCTTCATAATATACTTGTTGTTCTACTTCCTCAGGTATTTCTTCTTTTACTTCCTCTACTAGTTTATTTAATTCTCTAGTATTATGTCTCATACGAGCTTTAACATTATTTTTATCAACTAAATATATTATGAAACACAAAAGGCAAGCTACACCGGCTACGATATAGACTATAATTATTTCCTTTGATGTTAAAAATTCTAATAAATCCATACTGCACACCTCTATCTTTATTTAGTTTATCATACATTTTTATACTAGAGTAAAATCATTTTAATTAATTTTATCAATTGACAACTATTTTACTAATTCTCTAATAATAATTGACACATACCCTACAAAATACATATTACCATAATAATTAGAATAATGATACTTTTTTTTGAATAAATTTTACTATGAAATATAATTTTTTTAAATCAACAATAATCTTAATATTAGGAGCACTTATAACTAAAGCATTAGGTATGCTTATAAAAATATTTATCACAAGAATTATAGGTACTAAAGGACTAGGGGTATATATGTTAATATTTCCTACTTTTATACTTTTAATTAATCTAAGTAATTTCTCATTTCCTTTAGCTTTATCCAAATTAATTGGAGAAAATAAAAGAAATAATAAAAGACTATTTTTCTCAATATTACCATTAATGATAATAATAAATATAATAATAATGATAATAATAATATTACTAGCGCCATATATAGGTAATAATTTACTACATAATAAAAATACTATAATAAGTATTAAAGCCATGTCTATAGTATTACCTTTTACATCAATATCTAGTATATGTAGAAGTTATTTCTTCGGTAAACAACATATGTTACCTCATGTAATATCAAATATAATAGAAGATATAGTAAGACTATTAATAATAATTATTTATTTACCTAAAATACTACCTCTAGGTATAAAATATACTACTCTATTCTTAATACTAATAAACATTATAAGTGAATTTATATCCACTATTACTTTAATATTATTTATACCTAAAAATATAAAAATAAAAAGAGAAGATCTAATACCTAAAAAAAGCTATATAAAAGACACTTTAAATATATGTATTCCTAATACTACCAGTAAATTAATAGGTAGTATAGGACTCTTCCTAGAACCTATAATATTAACCAATTTCCTAATAAAAAAATATTCAATTAATTATATAACTACTGAATATGGAATAATTACTGGGTATGTTCTACCTCTAATATTACTCCCATCTTTTATAACATATTCCATATCACAAGCACTATTACCATCTATTTCAAAAGACTATGCAAATAATAGTATTAATTCTATTAAAAGAAAACTAACACTAACAATAATTATATCCCTACTTATAGCCATCCCAATAACTATAATACTAGAACTATATCCAGATATTTTATTAAAGACAATTTATCATACTAATAAAGGAATAAATTATATTAGAATACTTACTCCATTCTTTATATTATCTTATATAGAAACACCTCTACAAGTAGTATTAGACTCTATTAATAAAAGTAAAATAAATCTTTATAGTATGTTTATAAGTACAATAACAAGATCAGTATCTTTAATACTTCTATCTTATTTAAATATAGGTATATATAGTTTAATACTATCAATAATTCTAAATATAATAATAACTACTTTCTATCAAATAAAAAAAGTAAGACAATGTCTTACTTAAAATATTACTGCTTTGATATCATCTAATTGTTCATTTAATTTCTTAGAATAGTTTTCATCTTCTCCAATGAATACTTTTCCATCTTTAACTCTTATTTCATTAACCATAGCTAATCTTTCTTCATATATAGCTTCTACATCTTTTACAGTTTTATGATATAATGCAGCTATTTTAGCACTATCTGCTCCAGCTAATTTCTTTAAGAATATATCATTCTTAACTTTATCAATAGGTTCCATATTAAATAGATTAAGTAAATTCTTTAATTCTGCAGTAGCTTGTACAGCACTAGTACTATCAGATTCTTTATCTGCCTTTCTTAAAGATATTCTTTTTAAATCAATTACTTTATCATCTTTCTTTTTAGATAAATCTACTTTTTCTCTCATCTTATCAAATAATTCTATATTTGATAATCCTTCTTCTTTACAATCAAGTAAAGTTTCACAACATGTTTGAATAATATCAAGATATTGATCTCTAGAATATTGATCTTTTACCATATAGAATATTGCTTTAACAAAACTTGATTCTGCTTCAGTTAAAGTATCTCCTAATTCTGCAATATATGCAATTGCTTCAGTTTCTTTTATTTTATTTTTTCCCATATTAATAATACCCTCCATGTAATTGAAAATATATTAGCATATTAAAAATCTAAATACAATAAAAAAACATAATATTTTCATAAAAACTTCACAATTATTGTATAATATATCTATTGGAGGTATTTATGAAAATATTAATTGTTGATGATGAAGAAGGAATAAGAAAAGTAATTAAAGAATACTGTAATAATGAAAATTATGAAACAGATGAATCAAGTAATGGTAAAGATGCTTTAGAAAAATTAAAAACAAATGATTATGATTTACTAGTATTAGATATAATGATGCCACAAATGGATGGATTTACTATGTTAAAAGAATTACCTGATAATAGAAAAGTCCCTACTATTGTATTATCTGCACGTGGAGAAGAATATGATAAACTATCAGGATTTGATTTAGGAATAGATGATTATGTAACAAAACCATTTTCACCTAAAGAATTAATCGCTAGAATAAAAGCCATTCAAAAAAGAATTAATAAAGATTTAAGTGACATATATAAATATAAAGAATTAGAAATAAATTATCCTTCACATACAGTAAAAATAAAAAATAAAGAATTAGAATTAACACCAAAAGAATTTGATATATTAACTTACTTAATAAAAAATAAAGATATAGCTATTTCAAGAGAACAATTATTATCTAATGTATGGGGATATGATTTCTATGGAGATGATAGAACTGTAGATACTCATATAAAAATGTTAAGAAATAATTTATTAGAATATAGAGATAATATAATTACAGTTAGAGGTATAGGATATAAATATGTTGAAAAGTAATAGTATTAATGAAGAAATATTAAAATACTTTCTATTATTCTCTATATTTATATTAATAATATTATGGCTAATTCAATTTATATTCTTTAATGCTTTTTATAAAGATCAAAAAATTAATGATATTAAAATAGTATCAAGTAAATTAAAACTATATAAAAATAAAAATAATTTCTCTGATATAGTAAATACCCTAGCTTTTGATAATAGTGTATGTATAGAAATAGATAATGCAGACTATGATACAATTTATAAATCAACTTATTTTGGTAAAGGATGTATATCTAATATAGAAACTACACGTAAATATAAATTTGATTTTTTAAATAGTAAAGAAAATGAAAAAACATATGAATTAATAAATCAAAATTTTAATAATAAAACACTAGTACACGCAATTAAATTAGATAATAATAATTATGCATTTATAAATACTTCAATAGAACCAGTAGATGGTACTGTAAAACTAATAAGAAAACAATTAATAGTAATTAGTATCTTAGTACTAGTATTATCTTATATATTAGCTTATTTTATATCTAATCATATATCTAGACCGATTAATAAAATATCTAAAGAAGCAAAATATTTAGCGACAGGTAACTTTGATATAGATTTTTCATCTAGTAATATAGAAGAAATAGAAGAACTCGCAAACACTTTAAATTACGCAAAAGATGAATTAAGTAAAACAGATGAATTAAGAAGAGATCTAATGGCAAATGTATCACATGACTTAAAAACCCCTCTTACTCTTATTAAAGCAAACGCAGAAATTACAAAAGATCTTCATATAAATAATAAAGATAAAATAAAAGAAGATATGGATACTATAATATCTGAATCAGATAGATTAACTATTCTAGTAAATGATATCCTAACTTTATCTAAAATAGAAAAATATAATGATGAATTAAATATAGAAGAATTTGATTTAATAAAACTAATTAAAAGTATATTAGATAAATATAAAGTACTAGAAGAAACAGAAAAATATAAATTTAAATTTATTCATAAAGATAAAAAATTACTAGTAAAAGCAGATAAAAAACAACTAGAAACAGTAATTTATAACTTTATAAATAACGCAATTAATTATACTGGTGATGATAATCTAGTAACTATTAAAGTAACAAACGAAGAAAACATCTTAGTAGAAATAATAGATACAGGTAAAGGCATATCTAAAGAAGATATAAAATATATCTGGGATAAATATTATAAAAATAAAAAGAAACATAAAAGAAATTTAATAGGTACAGGTTTAGGTCTAAGTATAGTTAAAAACATCTTAGAAAAACATAACTTTAAATATGGAGTAAATTCTACAGATAAAGGTACTACATTCTATTTTGAAATAAAAAAAGAAGATTAAATCTTCTTTTTTAATTGTAAATAATTAATTCATGTTGACACCTAGTACACGCAACATAAAGTAAATTTCTTTCATTCTTTTTATAAGAATTATTTCTATCATTATATACTATTACACTATCAAACTCTAATCCCTTAGATACATAAGCTGGAATAATAATTAAACTCTTTTTAAAACCCTTAGTATTATAATCTACTAAAGAAATATCTACATCATTATTAATTAAATTGTATATTGCTTCTGCTTGTTTCATATCTTTAGTAATAATAGCACAACTCTTATAATTATCTTTTAAATAATTAACATCCTTAATTAAGTTCTCTTTCAAAGAATCAATACCCTTACGTATAATAACAGGTTTATTATTATCTCTACGTATCGCATTAACATGATTAAGATTAAGTATCTTATTAGTATAATTAATTATTTCAGGAGATGATCTATAAGTCTTTAAAAGTTCTAAGTACTTAGTATCCCCATTAAATAAATCAGAAAGATCTTCTAAAGAATTATAATGATAATAAGGATTAATATTTTGATTAATATCTCCTAATACAGTAAAATCTGCTTTTTTAAATATATTAGTTATTATTATATATTGAAGTCTATTATAATCTTGTGCTTCATCTATAACTACTTGTTTAATAGTAGATTCATATAAGAAACCTTCAAGTCTCCCCTTTAAATAAGTAAATAAAAGTGCATCTTCATAATTAATAATATCTTTATTAATAAATTTATCAATAGTCTTCTCATCTAATTTAATATCACAAAAATCTGATAAAAAGAACTCTTTTAATATCTTTTTATAATCCTTTTCAAAATTACTATTCTTATATAATAATTTTAAGTATGTTTTAACTCTAGTAAGTTTACCTTTATAATTATTAGAACATAACTTCTCTGCAATCTCATCAACACGTTCAAATAAAGGTAATCTATCATATCTATCATGTAACATAGAATTAATATCATCTTTATCAATATAAATTTTATCTGTCTCATAAAAAGAACTAGTAAAAGAACAATTATCTATATAATTATCTATAAAATAATCTAAATCATCTATAATTTTATCACTTTGTTTATATTCTACAAGTTCTGGAAAACTTTCATTATAAGAATAATATCTAGATACAAAATCAGTAAAACTTTCTACTCCTTTATACTCAGTAATAAAAGCTTCTAAATAATCAGAAAAAGTAGTTTGTAGAGTATTATGTTCTCCAAGTGAAGGTAAAACATCACTAATATATTCAGTAAATACATTATTAGGAGAAAATATCAAAATATTATTACTATTTAAATTCTTTAATCTATAAAGTAAAAATGCTATTCTATGAAGTGCAACAGTAGTCTTACCACTTCCAGCTATTCCTTGAACTATTATATTATTATCTTCTAAGTTTCTAATAACTTTATTTTGTTCCTGTTGAATAGTATTAACAACATTTCTCATCTTATCACTAGATTCTTGTGCAAGTACTTCTTGTAGTACTTCATCATCTATATTTAAAGAATTATCAAATACTCCAAGTAATTTTCCATCTTCTATTTTATATTGTCTTTTACGTTTTAATTCACCAGAAAAAGTACCACCTGGAGCCGTATAACTACAAGGACCAGTTTCATAATCATAGAATAAACTACAGATTGGACTTCTCCAATCATATAAAATATTATTAGTTTGACTATCTTTTAAATAAGTTAAAGACATATAAATATTAAAAATACTACCTTCATCATCTTTAAAAACAATAGATGCGAAATATGGTTTCCCCTTAATCCTTCTAAGTCTATTAAAATATCTTTGTTTTTGAAAAAACTTTTCAGCCTCAACTGCAGTCGCAGCCATAACCTGTTGTGCTTCACCTTCGTCAAAACTAGCAGCATCAGCCCACATCATTTTCTTAAACTCAGTTAAATCTTCTTCACCTTCTTTAACATCTACTCCTAGACTATTTAAAGTATCATCAAGAAGAGTATTAACTTTCTTAAGAATTTGTTTTTCTTTTTTTATTTCTACTTCACTAATTGCCATATTATCACCTTACAACCTATTTTAATATAGCATAATATAAAACTACTTTCTATAAGAAAACAAGAACTTTACATAAAAAAAAGACTAAGTCTTTTTTTATAATATAGTAGAAATTACTCCTAATAATAAGAAAAGTATTAATATAACAATAGAAGTCTTAGTAATATCTATTTTCTTATTCTTAGGGAACTCATAATCAGATTTTTTATAATCCTTTACATTTACTACTTTTAAAAATAAACTTTTCTTCTTAGTTAAATCTTCACTTGATATAAGTACAAATTCATCAGGTTCTCCAGATTCACTATAAGTAACATCTTTTAATCTACTAATATAGTAAAACATAGCTAAATCCATAGAAGCACCAGATATATTAATTATTGATAAAAGCGCAAGTAATGGAATATTAAATATAATACTAATTACATAAGTAATAACACCTATTACCATAAATGGCATTTGTAGAGATATTAGAATATTCTTTTTAGTTAATTCTTGATATGCCATTGCATAAAATATACCTTTTTCTAATCTAATTCCATATTGAATATTCTTACGTTTAACCCCACCTATAAAATAACCTACTCCATGTAAAAATTCATGTAACATTAAATATAAAATCATTAATACAAATAAAAGAATAGTATTACCAGAAAGACTTACTTTTACATGAAATAACACTATAGTAATAACATATAATAATACTAATATTCCTAAACATAAGAAATTAGCTGGACCTAATTTCATTTTATAAATATAAGCTTTTTTACTTGTTGTACTCATTTATTAACCCTCCAAATTCTTCTTGTAATTCTTTTAATCTTTCTTCACTACTAGCTTCAAATCTAGCTGTAATATTAGGACCTGTATTAGAACATCTAACCAAAGCCCATGAATCATCAAAATTAACTCTAATACCATCAATATCTATATAATTATAATTCTTAGATATTACATATTCCTTTATTTTATCTACTACACCAAATTTTTTGTCATCTGAAGATTCATATTTAATTTCAGGAGTAGAATAATAAGTATTAATACCTTCTAATAAATCATTAACTGATTTATCACAATTACTAAGTATTTCTAATAGTCTAAGTCCTGCATACATTCCACTATCAAATCCAGGCCATCTATCTCTAAAATAAACATGTCCAGATAACTCTCCACCAAATGGTAAATCATCATCTCTAACTTTAGCCTTTGTATAAGAATTACCAGTACGATAACATACTCCTTCTCCACCTAAACGAGTAATCTCATCACTTAAAGTTTTAGAGCACTTAACATCATATAAGAACTTCTTATTAGAAACTTTATTAATAATATCACGAATAATAATAACCATATAATAATCAGTAGGAATATATTTACCATCATTAGTAACTACACCTAGTCTATCACCATCACCATCAAAACTTATTCCAACATGAGCCTTAGTTTCTAATACTTTATTTTTCAATTGAGTAAGATTTTCTTCAATACATGGATCAGGATGATGATTAGGAAAATTACCATCACTCTCTTCATTAATCATAATTAAATCAATAGGAAACATTTCATATATCTTACGTGCAAAATTACTTGTAGCCCCATTAGCTGGATCTACTACTACTTTTATACGTCTTGTTCCAAAACTTAAACTACTTTTAAATAATTCTAAATATTCTGGAAAAATATCATATTCTTTAACACTACCTTCACCACTAATAAAATTACCTTCTATTAATTCAGCTAAAAAGTCTTGTATTTCTTGTCCTTTACAATTACCAGATTCATCAAAAGCAAACTTAAGTCCATTATCATCTTTAGGATTATGACTAGCTGTAACCATAACACCACTAGGTATACCTAATTTAATACAAGCATAATAATACATTGGTGTAGTACAAAGTCCTAAACTAACTATATCTACCCCTGTACTTTTAATACCTTCAATTAAAGCATTATACAAGCTAGGAGAAGAAAGTCTATTATCATGCCCAACTACACACTTATTTTTACCTATATTTTGAATATGAGTACCAAATCCCAATCCAAAAGTATAAGCAGTATCTTCATCTAAATTAGTAGGATATATACCTCTAACGTCATACCCTCTAAATATATTTTTATCTAAATCTTTCTTATAACTATAATTCATATTACCCTCCACTATAAAAATTATAACATAAAAAAAAGTAATTATATAATTAATTACTCTTTTTTGTTTTTAATTTTTTCTGTTCAGCATAAAAACCTCTTAATTTAACAATATTATTATTAAATTTAATACTAGGAAATGCCTTAAATATACGTTTATAGAAGAATCTATATTTTTGTAGTGATTTCATCAATTCTCCCCTAATTATTTCTGTAGAATCCATATTCATATACTTCTTAGTATCAATTTTTAATTTAGATATAGTAAAAGTAGATAAACAAAAATCACTTAAAAGTATTACTAAAAATATAATACCTAATATATATATTACACTATTAGAAAAAGAATATAATACACTTAAAAGCATAGGATGAAAGAATCTAACTAATATAACACCAGCTACACCAAATAAAATACCATTTTCTAAACAAACTCTACCATTAATATTAAACCTTTTAGTAGAATAATCCCACCAACGTAATTTAAATATCTTCTCTAAAACTAAACTAGTAAAATATTCAAGTAAACAACAATAAAACATACTATTAATAAATAAAGATAATATATCATTTTGATATTTACTTAAGAAGTAAACCATAATTACCCCACCAAATCCAAATACCGGTATATAAGGACCAATTAAATAACCTCTACTTAAACTAAATTTCTTATATTCTATAGTACAAGCAGTAACTTCTACTACATAACCAACTACTGAATAAAAGAAAAAGATAATAACTAATAACCAAAACGCATACATACAATCACCCTACTATAATTTATTCTATTAATTACATAATATCACAAAAATAAAAATAGGAAAACTCCTATTTTTATCCAATAACACTTCTAAGTAAACCAAATGATATTATCATCATTATAACACTAGCCATAAATATACCTATCATAGCCGCAATAAAAGATTTTTTTCTATCCATCTCTAAACAAGCCGCAATCAAGCATCCTGTCCATGCTCCTGTACCAGGTAAAGGTATACCTACAAATAATACTAATCCCCAAAATCCTAATTTTTCTATTTTATGTTTATTCTTTTCTACTTTTTTATCTAACCATTTAGCTACACCTTTAATCTTTTTATGCTTACTATTTCTCATCTTTTCTAAAATAGAAGTAATTAACCATAATATAAAAGGTACAGGAATAATATTACCTATAATAGATATTATATAACTTCTAATAGGATCTAATTTTAATAAACTAGCTGCGATTAATCCACCACGTAATTCTAGTATTGGCATTAATGAAATAATAAATACTGTTAATTCTCTTCCAAAAGGAAGTGCTTTTAAGCCACTAAATAATGAAAGAAAAAACGAAACAACACTCTCAACCATAATTATCTCCTAACTTTCTAATATACTCATAATAACAGGTACAACATGTTTCTTACGAGACACACAACCTTCTACAAAATAGCCTTCACATATATCATCTTGATATGCTAAAGACATTATATTAGAAGCTTTTCTATTATAAATAACATAACTACCATTTTTAACTATATCAGTAACATATAAAGCTACCAAAGTATAATCATTATGTTCAGCTACTTTATCAAGTACATCTACATATTCATCTAATTCCTTCTTAATATCATCAAAATGCATAGTAAAGAATTGTCCAACTGCAAAACTCTTTTCTCCTACAGTAAATAACTTATAATCATTATAAAGTACATCTTCTTTACTCATACCTTCTATAGAAGTACCAGCTTTAAATAAATTCATACCATATTCTTCATAATTAACTCCAGAAATTCTAGATAATTCAGCAACAGCTTTTTTATCTCTATCTGTCGCAGTAGGACTCTTTAATATTAACGTATCTGAAAGTATTCCAGATAAAAGAGCTCCAGCTATATCTTGAGGTATAAATACCCCTCTTTCTTTAAATAAACTATAAACTATTGTACAAGTAGATCCAACAGCCATATTTCTAAAATTAATTGGATTATTAGTAGTAATACTACCTAAATTATGATGATCAAATATTTCTACTATTTCTGCTTCATCTAAACCTTCAACACTCTGTAATTTTTCATTATGATCAACTAATATAACTTTCTTAGGTTTTTTCTCACTTAAATCAGTAATTTTTAATAATCCCAAACAAACATTATTCTTATCAACTACAGGATAATTAGTATGTTTAAGTTTATTATTAATATCTAATATATCAGATACAAAATCAGTTTCAATAAACTTAGTAGGATTACCCATTTTTAACATAGTTTTAATATAATTAGTTAATGCAACAAGTCTTGATACCCTATAAGTATCATAAGGACTACGTATAATATTAACATTATTTCTCTTAGCAATTTCAATATGTTCATCTTTAATATATGCATCATTAGTAACAATAATTAATTTAACTTTAGAATTAACTGCGTATTCAATAACACTATGTCTATCTCCAAGTATTAATATATCATTAACTCCTAATTCAACATTCTCCATAAAAGTAGTACTACGATAAGCAGCTACTAAAAGTCTACCTATAATTTCATCACTACATTTAACAATTTCTTCTCCCTTTAATACATGTATTAAATTATCATAAGATGTATATAATTCTTCAATATTTTCATTAACAATAATATGACTTAATTCTTTTAAAGTAATAAGTCCACAAAACTCATTATTATCTTTAACTACTGGAATACCAGTAAGTTCTTCTTTTAACATTTCTTGATAAGCATCATATATACTATTTTTTTCATTTATATAAAATCCTTTATGATAATTAATATCTTTTAATTGTAATTTAACATCATTTAAATATCTAGGAGTTTTAATATTAAAATATTTTAAAGCATACTGAGTTTCTTTATTAATAGTTCCTAAAACTCTAGCTTCAGTATTCTCACCTAATTGGTTTTTTAAATAAGAAAGTCCTATAGCGGACATAACAGAATCAGTATCAGGTTTTTTGTGCCCAAATATCAAGGTTTTCATACAATCCCCTCTTTCCTCAATAAATTATATCATAATAAAACAATAAAAAAAAGAGATTTTACACTCTTAAATTATTAAAATTTCTTACTAATACTCTTTATTATCCAATAACATCTTTCATATATAGAATCAACATCATCAATTATATCTACCAAAAAGCTTTCTATATATCTTGGAGGCCTAATAGTAACAGGAAACATATGAGTAATAATAATATTTTCTTCTAATTTAGAAATTTCAAAATACTTTTTAGCATTTTCTAATGCATACTTAGGATGTTTTTGTAATCGCTTAAGTCCATTTAAATCTTTAACTTCATCAATAAAAAAATCATGAAGTAACGCAGCTCGTGTTGCACTTTTATAATTTAAATGTAATAACTTAGTAATCTTATAAGTATGATAAGATACCCTTAAACAATGATTATGTCTAGTAATACCATGATGTTTACATTTCTTTAACTCATCAAATTCTTTTAAAGATAAAATATCAGAAACAATACTATTAAACTCTTTATTCTTATATTCTCTCATATACATCTCCGTATATATAATAGCACATTTAAAAAAAAAGAACTATACAAGTTCTTTTAAAATTTTATCTAATTCCTCTTCTTCATCTTGAGTAACTTCTTCTATATCATTTTTCTTATCTAACCATACAGGTAAATTATTATCATCTTTTACACTAACAACCTTTTTAGTAACTTTATCTTTAGAATGCATCTTTTTATAATCTTTTTCAGATATTTTCATAGCTTCTTCTACTGTTTCTATATTTAATCTTTTCCATTGACCCGCAATAGTTTCAACATAACTCTTATTTAATTTTTGATTATTTACTTTTAACACATAACTTATAAGTACATTAATAACACCTGGATTTAATTTTTGTTCTACAAGTAAATCCTCTATTAACTTTTTATCCCTATCAGTAGGTTCTGCACCTTTATATTTAGCTTTTAATAATTGATATGGAGTAATATTTTCAAAAGTATAAACTAACTTAGCCCACTTTGAATTATCTCCAGAAGGTTTTTTCAAATAATCAGGTTGCTTATTATAAATTAATGTAGGTAAATTACCATGATTATCAAATCTATAATATTCACGACAACTCTTTCTAAGAACAGTCTTATCTATTAAACCTTTTTCATTAATAGAATTTCTAATTAACCCTTGCATATCTAAAGTATCTAAATTATATATATAACTTAAATTATTTATTAATTCACGTACTTCATTATTAAAACATTTATCATTAATTTGACTATCAGGAATACTAGAAATAATCAAATTAAAATCTATTCCTTTATTAATTTCAATATTATTAGAATCTATCCCTACTATATCATCCTGTAACTCCATTATAGATCCACGTACTGAAGAAAACACTTGATCAAACGATTTAGTAATATCTTCATAATCTTTTAAATTAATTCTAGGTACTTTAAAATAATTAAGTACCTTTTCATATTCTTTTTTACCTAAATTATTATATAAAACAACATTCAATATAGGATGATTAAAAAACTCATTAGCTGTAATTGGAGAATATAATAAATATACATATTGATTAATATTATCTCTCTTAAAATAAGTTTTTAATAAACCAATAGCTTCTAATTTTTCCCTGGCTATTAATATATCTTCTAATCTTAATTGCATAGTACTCATTAAATGATGATGAACAAGTTCTTCACTAGAAAACTCATGCTTATCCAAATCATCAATTAATGTATTATATAAACTAACAGCAGTATATCCTATTATTGGTTGATACAACATAGTAATGATTTTCTTATCTTTATCTGTAATAACTGTCTTATTAATAACTGTATAACTATCAGCAGGTAAAACACTAATATTTTCCATAAAATCACCACCATTGAGATTATAATAACATAAATAATAAAAAAAAGACATAAAGTCTTTTAAATTGATTTAATAAAATTAATTATCATATTAAAATCTATCTTAGTAAAATAAATAAAAGTAAAACTTATAAGTAAAAATGGTCCAAAAGGAACTAAATTTCTTTTAGTTTTTAATAATACTATTAATGATACAGGTAAAGCAAGTAAACTACCAAAGAATATCACAAATAAACTAAGTAAAGGATGAATTACTAATCCAATCACAAACATTAATTTAATATCTCCTCCACCTAAAGTTTCTTTTTTAAATAAGAAATTTCCAAATAACATTATTAAATACATTAAAGAAAACATTATTAGTCCATAAACTAAATTAAAAGACACATGTATAATTCCATCTCTAAGTCCAAATAATATTAAAAAATATCCTGTAAAAAAGATTAATATTTCATCAGGTATTACCATATATTTCATATCAGATACAGATATAATTATAAGCATAGAAACAATTCCTAAAGCTATATATAATTCATAACTCAATCCAAATACATAATAACTTAAAGCGAATAATACACCAGTAAAAAATTCCATATAAGTAGATAAACTATCTATTCTACTATGACAATATCTACATCTTCTTCTTAAAAATAAATAAGAAAGTATTGGTATCATATCAAGTAAACTAAGTTCATGATGACACTTATCACAATAACTTCTATTAGTAATAAAATTTTCACGATTAGGAAGTCTTAAACCTATTACTGTATAAAATGATCCCATAAACAATCCTAAAATAAAGAAGATAATTAAGTATAATATATCCATAACTACCTCCTTATTTAATTTGACTATATATTGAGAACATTGGTTGAATAATACTTAAAAGTATAATACCAACTATTACTGCTAAGAAACAGATAAGTAATGGTTCAACCAAACTCTTCATTTGATCAATAACATTTTTATGTAACATTTGGAAGTGATCTGCAACTTTCTCCATCATTTGACCAAGTTGTCCTGTAGTTTCACCAGTAACAATCATTTCATATGCAACTACAGGTATTGCCCATTCACCTTTAAATGCAGATGAAATAGAATCACCTTTACCAAGATTTTCAAGCGTAGTACCAATAATTCTCTTCATAACTTCATTATTTGTAATTTTAGAAAGAATTTCCATACTATCAGTAATAAATACACCATGATTTAAAAGAGAAGCAAATGTTTTAGTAAAGTTAGCTATTTCATTATAAATAATAATATCTTTAATTACAGGTAAATGCATCAACATAATTTGAACACTTTCCCTAAATTTTTGATTTTTCTTATATAATTGAATAAATACAATTACAATAATTAAAGTAACACTTAATAAAATATACCATTTATTTCTAATAAAATCACTTGTCGCAATTATTGCCTTTGTAAGAGCAGGAAGTTCAGCTCCATTATCTTCAAACATAGCAGTAAATTGTGGAACCAAATAACTAAGCATGAATATTAAAACACCAAAAGCAATAACTAATACAACAATTGGATAAGTCATTGCAGATTTCATTTGCTTTCTAGTTTGATCCATAGAAGTATAATAATCTGCCATATCATCTAAAATAGATGGTAAATCACCTGTCATTTCTGCAGTCTTTACCATATTTATTAATAACTTAGGGAAAACCTTATCTTGTAATGTCATCGCATCAGATAAACTTTCACCCTTTAATAATTGATAAACTAATTGGAAGAAACTTTTCTTAACTGTTGGTTTCTTAGATTGTTTAGCTAAGATTCTAACAGAATCAGCTAAAGGAATACCAGCTTTTAAATAAGTTGATAATTGAGTAAGTGAGAAAGATAAATCACTAGCACTAAACTTACCAGCACCAATATCAATATCCATCTTACTTCTTTCTTTAACTTCAAGAACTTGATAATCCATAGAAAGTAAGAAATTACGAACATCATCTGCAGATTCTGCTTCAAAAGTACCTTGTTCTTTCTTACCTACACCATTAATAATGGTATAACGATAATCATGTAATGGTCTTCTTATTCTTTCTCTATGTTCAGTAACAACAGAAGGATCCTGTGGTAATGATGGATCTTGATTAGCATATGTTGCTGTTGTAGCATTAGGATTAGCTTGTTGTTGTAAAACTTGTTGTTGACCTTGTGGTTGAACAACTTGAAAACGACTTTGAACTTGTTGTTGTGGTCCACCAGCTACAACTTGAGTTTGTTGTGTAACTTGACTAGCTTGATCTGCCGCAGTTGGTTCTATAACTTGTTGAGTTGTATTAGTTGCTTGTTCTTGTAGTACTTCAACATTTTGCGTATTTTTCTTGCTAATACCAAACATACCCAATCCCTCTCTTCTTATTCTAACCTATAATATATTGTAGCACACCTTTGTAAAGTTTAAAATACAAAATTAAACTTTTTAAATTTTTTTCATATATTAGTATAGAGGTGAGATATGTATCCATATACAAATCCAAGTTTTATAACAAAAGGATTAAATCTTTTAAAAAATTTAAAGTGGACAGAATTTTTAGATGGTACAAGTAAAACTCTCGGAGTAATAAATCAGGCAATACCTATAGTCTACCAAGTAAAACCCATTATGAATAATGCTAAAACTTTATTTAAAATAGCAAACATAGTAAATTCACCTATAGAAGAAAAAGAAACAAAAAATAATAATAGTCCCATTTTTTACATATAAAAAAAGAGTATTACTACTCTATTTTTTATTATATTTACTTAAAAATTGTTCTTTATAAGATATAAATCTATCTTCCTTAATTGCTTCTCTAATTTCTTCCATCATTCTAATTAAAAATCTAATATTATGAATAGAAATTAAACTTCCACCTAAACTTTCACCTACAGTAATCAAATGTCTAAGATAACCCCTAGTATAATGTTTACATGTATAACAGTCACAACCTTCTTCTATTGGAGTAAAGTCATGAGCAAATTTAGCATTATTTAAATTTATTTTACCTGTATGAGTAAAAGCTTGTCCATGACGAGCTATACGAGTTGGAAGTACACAATCAAATATATCTACACCACGTTCAACTCCTTCAAGTAAATCAACTGGTTCTCCTACTCCCATTAAATAACGTACTTTATCATCAGGAAGATAAGGAATAGAATAATCAATTGCTTTATACATATCTTCTTTACTTTCTCCGTCATTTGCAACTCCACCAATACTATAACCATCAAAATCCATTTTAACAGTTTCAATAGCAGAGAATTTTCTTAAGTCTTCATGAGGTCCACCTTGTACTATACCAAATAAAGATTGATTAGGATTATTATGAACAGCTTTACCACGTTCTGCCCATCTAAGAGTTCTTTCAATACTATTTTTTAAATAATTATAGTCAGCTGATGCTGGAGGACATTCATCAAAACTCATAGCTATATCACTATCTAATTTATTTTGTATTTCAATAGATTTTTCAGGAGTAAGAAGTAATCTTTTACCATCAATATGACTTTTAAAATGAACTCCTTCTTCTGTAATATCTTTTTTATTACGAGCTAGGCTAAATACTTGAAAACCACCACTATCAGTAAGAATTGGTCCATCATAATTCATAAACTTATGTAATCCACCTGCTTCATTAACTATATCTTCACCAGGTCTTAACCATAAATGATATGTATTAGCAAGTATTACTCCACTACCACATTCTTTTACTTGATCAGTAGTTAAACCTTTAACTGCAGCACGTGTACCAACTGGCATAAACATAGGAGTTTCTACTGTACCATAATTAGTATCAAGTGTACCAAGTCTTGCTTTACAATTCTTATCTACTTTTATTAAATTATATTTTATTTTCATAATTTCACCTACTTAATAAACATTGCATCTCCAAATGAGAAGAATCTATATTTTTCATTAACTGCTATTTTATAAGCATTAAGTATATTATCACGTCCAGCTAAGGCACTAACTAACATAACTAAAGTTGATTTAGGTAAATGAAAGTTTGTGATTAAACAATCAATTCCCTTAAATTCAAATCCTGGATAAATAAATATCTTAGTCCATCCAGAACATTCTCTAAATTCATTATATAAACTCATAATAGTTTCTAAAGTTCTAGTACTAGTAGTTCCTACAGCTATTATTCTACGTCCTTCAGATTTAGCAAGATTCAACTTATCTGCAACCTCTTTAGTCATAGAATAAAATTCAGAGTGCATTTCATGTTCTTCTACATTAGTAACACTAACTGGTCTAAAAGTACCAAGTCCAACATGAAGTGTAACATAACATATATCTATTCCTTTAGCTTTAATTTCTTCGAGTAATTCTTTAGTAAAATGAAGCCCTGCAGTAGGAGCAGCAGCACTACCTACTTCTTTTGCATATACTGTTTGATATCTAGATTGATCTTCTAATTTTTCATGAATATATGGAGGAAGAGGCATAGTACCTAATTCTTCTAACACTTCCATAAGTATTCCAGAATAAATTAGTTTAAAGTGACGTATTCCTTCATCAAACTCCCCAGTACACTCTGCTTTTAACTTCCCATCTCCAAAAGATACTATTGTTCCTACTTTAACACGTCTAGCTGGTTTAACTAAACATTCCCAGTCATCTCCAGCAATATTTTTTAATAATAAAATCTCAATAACTGCCCCAGTATCTTCCTTAGTACCAATAAGTCTTGCTGGTAATACTTTAGTATCATTTAATACTAATGTATCTCCAGGTACTAAATAATCTAATATATCATGAAAATGTTTATGTTCAACTTCACCAGTTTCTTTATCTAAAACTAATAATCTAGAAGAATCTCTTACTTTTAATGGTGTTTGTGCAATTAATTCTTCTGGTAAATCATAATCAAAGTCATCTGTTGTCATAATATCCCCTTCCTTCATAAAAAAAGCACTTCTAAAAGTGCTTTTATTATACAACAAAATCTAATTTAAATCTAGACTTGTCTGAGTATTTTTATCTTTCTTAGTAATTCCTAGTACTTCATAAGCTTTATCAGTAACTATTCTACCTCTACTAGTTCTCTTTAATAATCCTTGTTGTAGTAAATAAGGTTCATACACATCTTCTATTGTAGTTACTTCTTCTCCTATACTAGAACTAATCGCATCAATACCTACTGGTCCTCCATTAAATTTATTAATAATAGCTAAAAGTAATTCTCTATCTGTATTATCAAGTCCCATCTTATCTACTTTTAATCTATTTAATGCTTTATCAGTAATTTCTAAAGTAATTACATTAGAGTCTTCTACCATTGCAAAATCTCTAACTCTTTTAAATAATCTATTCGCAATACGAGGAGTTCCTCTACTTCTTTTAGCTAGTTCAATAGCTGCATCTTCATCTATTTCCATTCCAAGAACTCTAGCGGTACGTTTAACTATTTCAGTTAATTCTTCTACTGTATAAAACTCTAACTTATTAATAATACCAAATCTATCTCTTAAAGGAGATGATAAATCACCTGCTCTAGTTGTTGCTCCAACCAAAGTAAATGGAGGTAAATCAATCTTAATATTTCTACTATTACCTTCACTACCTACTATTATATCTAATGAAAAATCTTCCATAGCTGGATATAATATTTCTTCAATATATCTTGGCATTCTATGTATTTCATCAATAAATAATACATCTCCTGGTTCAAGAGAAGAAAGTATTGCCGCTAAATCACCACTTTTTTCAATACTAGGTCCACTAGCAGTCTTTATATTACTACCTAATTCATGTGCAATAATAAATGCTAAAGTTGTTTTACCAAGTCCAGGAGGACCATATAA